>JBAWDI010000194.1:0-4973 GCA_049590695.1 Bryobacteraceae bacterium | reverse complement strand
CTACGACGAACCCGCCATGCATAACGCCAACGGGCGCCTGTGGACGCCTTCCTTCAACCAGAATTTTGAAAAGAAGTACGGCTACTCTCCGATGAAGTATTACCCGGCCCTGTGGTACGACATCGGTCCGGAGACCGCCGCGGCCCGCAACGCGCTTTACGGCTTTCGCGCCCAGCTTTACGCGGACAACCTAGTCAAGAAGCTCAACCAATGGTGCGATGATCACGGAATCCAATTGACGGGTCATCAGGAGCAGGAGGAGAATGTCAGTCCGGTGCCGAACAGCGGCGATCTGATGAAAGTATTCGAGAACCAGGACACGCCGGGCGTTGACGACATCTGGTGGTGGGGAAGATCGAATCGTGGATACAAAATCGTTTCGTCGGCGGCGGCCAACTACGACAAGCCGGTCGTCATGGGCGAGACGTACCTGGCCTATCACGACCTGGACGATAAGATCGCGCTTCGGGTCGCCATGGATCAGTACGCGATGGGCGTCAACTTTCAGATCCCGGGTCCCGATCCCAAGCGGCGCCCGGGGGCGGCGGAGTTGAATCGCTACGTGGGCCGGATGAGCTACCTGCTTCAGCACGGCCGTCATGTGGCGGACATTGCCGTGCTCTATCCGATCGCGTCACTCCAGGCCGCATACAAGTTTGTGGGCGGCCACCAGTCCGCGTCTCAGGCTGAGGGTCCGCCTCCGCAAATCATGAGCGAGGCGTACGCACGGGAGGGCGGCGTGCCGCCTGGGGACCTCGACTACATCGATGTGGGTGAGGTTCTTTATCGCGGGCTTCGCGTGGACTACACCTACCTTCACCCCGAAGTCCTAGAGAGCCGCTGCATCATCGACAAGCAGAAACTGGTCCTGAACAACAAGGAGAATCGCGAGGAGTACAGCGTCTTGATCGTTCCCGGTGGAGACACTCTTTCCGCCGCCGCTGCCAGGAAGGTGAAGGAGTTCTACGACGGCGGCGGGACGGTCATCGCGACGAGTGAGCTTCCCCATCTATCGGCGGAGTTCGGGCGCGACATGGAAGTCCAACAGGAGATCGGTGAGGTATTTGGCATCCCGGTGGATGATCCTGTGACTGCTGACGTCAGGCGCGTCACCAGCGGCGCGCAGAATCTTTATGTCTACTTCTATTTTGTCCACCGCAACAAGGCGGGTGGACAGGCGTTCTTCCTGCCCAGGGGGGAGCCCTGGTTGCTGAATACGATTTTGAAGCAGGTGCTTCCGGTCCGGGACGTCGACATTCAGGAGCCGATGTGGCTGCTGAAGAAAGGTCCGGACTACGACGGCGCCCTGTCGTACATTCACAAGGTGAAGAACGGCCGGGACATTTATTTCTTCGCAAACTCCTCGGACAAGCCCGTAGACACCCAGGTAATCCTGCGGGGCAAGAAGGATCTGACGATCTGGAACCCTCACTCTGGCGAAAGGGGGCAGGTCCAGTCGGGGCACTCCGAAGTGGCCGGTCAGCCGGTGACCACAGTGCACCTCGTTCTGTCGCCGGTCTCCTCTTTGTGTTACATCGGGGATGAGTAGGCCGAGAAGGGGGTGGGCCCGATCACGATGAAACCGCTGGCATCCAGATTGATTATGCACCTCGATCCGCGGGTCCGGCCGGACGCCAAGTTGGAGTTCGAGGACCTGCTGGTGCGGGAGAGGCGGAACAGTCGGATCCTGCCCGCAGCGGTGGCCGAACCTGCAAACAGCTTGGCCCGGATCGCCTGCTCCCGGCCCAGGCTCCCATCAAACGCCAATAGGAGAGTCTTATGATGCAAAGCCTAATCGCAGGTCTCTGCGGCCTGTTCGCAGTTTCTGCCTCCGCCTTTCAGTTCGCGCCGGCTACTGCGCAATCCAATGAGCCGCGCCAGCAACTTGTTGCCTACCTGAACGCCATCGGACGTGGCCAGCTTGCAGAGCGGGCGCGTGCGATGGCCCAGATTCAAACCCAAGCCGACGCGGAAAAGAGGAAGGCGCAGGTTCGGGAGAAGATCCTGGGGCTGATCGGCGGACTGCCCGAATCTCGCGGGCCGCTCGCCACAAAGGAGTTCGGCACCATCCCCGGCGATGGATTCCGCGTCGAGAAGATCGCTTATGAGAGCCAACCCGGTTTCCTCGTGACCGCCGACGTGTATGTCCCAACCGTGGGCGCCGGCCCTTTCCCCGCCGTTGTGCTTTCGGCCGGACATGGGCTCGACGGGAAACTGGAGCACTATGCGTTCGGTGGCAACCTGGCCCGCAATGGAATTGTCGCGCTGGCGTGGGACCCTCTCGGCCAGGGCGAGCGGTTTCAAAACTACGACCCCGAGTTGGGTGTCTCGAAAGCCGGCGAAACCACTGGCGAACACGGCCACGCCAATGTCCAGACGTTGCTCATCGGCGAACACGTGTCGCGCTACTTCATCTGGGACGCCATGCGCGGCGTCGATTATCTCACCAGCCGCAAGGACGTCGATGGCAGCCGCATCGGAGCGTTCGGGTGTTCGGGCGGCGGCACCGTGACTACCTATCTAGCGGCGTTGGACAGTCGCGTGAAAGCCGCAGCACCCGGATGCTATATCACCTCCTTCCAGGAGCTGCTCCCTACTGCCGGACCGCAGGAGGCCGAACAGAGCATACCGCATTTCCTCGAACAGGGGCTGGATTTTGCCGATTGGATCGAGCTCGCCGCACCGATACCCTACGCGATCGTTTCGACGACCAGTGACATGTTCCCGTTCGCAGGCGCCCGCCAGACCTACGAAGAAGCGAAACGTATCTACGGGTTGTACGGAGCCGAAGACAGGCTGAAGTGGCTGACTGGTCCCGGCGGCCACGGTGCGCTGGGCCCGATCAATCCCGACATTCTCGCCTTCTTCGTGCATTATTTGAAGAACAGCGACGAGAAGCCGCCCTTTGCGCAGCTCAGGCCGGCGCGGCGTGACGACCTGCTATGCACGCCGACCGGCCAGCTCTCGACTTCGCTCGGCAGTGAGACCGTCCACTCAATTAATCGCAAGCGTGCCGACGCTTTGCTGCCGCCTAAGCTTGCGCTCAAAAGCAAAGCAGATCTCGAGCAACTGCAGTCGCGTCTGCGGGAGGATATCCGAACCACTGCCGCCATCACCGCAAAGCCGGGTTCGGCACCGCCTCGCGTCAGCGTGGTCGCAACCGCCGAGCGCGCGGGGTACCGTCTCGATACGATCTCTTTTCAAAGCGAGGCGGGCATCGACCTTTCCGGCTTGGTGGCCATCCCAAAACGTGACGGTGCACGGCCGGCACTGCTCCTCATGGACTCCCAAGCTAAGGAGAGACTTGTGGCTCCCGGCAGCGACTTCGACCGCCTTGCCAATGCCGGTTGGATTGTATTCTTGTTCCAGCCCCGCGTAATACCGGCAGGCACCGAATATGTCCAATCGCCGCTTCTCACACCCTTCAATCTGCTCTCACTCCGTGCCTTTGTCGTCGGCAAGAACATGGTGGGCATGCGTGTGGATGACACGATCCGCGCGGTCGATTGGCTGTGTTCGCGTGCGGAGGTGGATCGATCGGCCATAACGGCCGTCGGCAGAGGGCCGCTGGGTGTCGTTCTGCTCCACGCCGCCGCCCTCGATCCCCGCATCAATCGGGTGTTCGTACAGAGCACTTTGGCTGCCTACCGAATGGCTGTCGATCAGACGCTCACCAAGGGCGTTCCTGAGATACTGATCCCAGGGGTTCTGCGCAAGTACGACCTGGGCGACCTGATGCTGGCGGTAAGCCCAAGGCCGGTAGTCGTTATCAACCCTGTGGATGCGGTGGGCGTTCCGGTTCGCGAACAGGACTTCCGGACGAAACTGGCCTATGTGTTTGACTCTAACCGTAACCTTGGGTCCCCGGAGCGCGTACGCATCCTTTCGCTCGAGCCAAGAGACCCGCTCCCGATCGAATGAGTGCTGCTAGACTAGCTGTAGCGTCACGCTGCGTGCGGTGACTGGCAAGCGTCGTCGATACCTGTTCGGCCCTACAGTTCGTGGCCGGATACCGGAGGTTCAAGCAGGAACATGTACAGGAGGCAATGAGTTCATGAAGATCAGCAGGCGAAATGCCATCGTTGCTATGGCCGGAGCACCCGCGCTCCTTCTCCCGCGCAAGTCGCTCGCGCAGGGCGCTGCTCCGGAAATCCAGAAGGGACCCTTCGACGGGACGAAGAAGGGCTTGGAAGCGTACCAGGTTCCCGAATGGTTCCGCGATGCCAAATTCGGCATCTGGGCGCATTGGGGACCGCAGTCGGCCGCCGAAGATGGCGACTGGTATGCGCGCAACATCTACATTCAGGACAGCCCACAGTACAAGGATCATGTCGCGCGATTCGGCCATCCTTCGAAGTTCGGCCACAAAGATATCTGCAAGATCTGGACCGCCGACAAGTTCGATCCCGATCATTTGATGCAGCTCTATAAAAAAGCGGGCGCGAAATACTTTATGAGTATGGGCGTCCACCACGACAACTTCGACCTGTGGGATTCCAAGCACCAGCCGAAGTGGAACTCTGTCGCGATGGGGCCGAAAAAGAACATCGTCGGTCTATGGGAAAAGGCCGCGCGGAAGCAAGGCTTGCGGTTCGCCGTGAGCGAGCACCTGGCATACAGCTACCTCTGGTGGACCGTTTCTCACGGCAGCGACGCCACCGGGCCCATGGCCGGCGTCCCCTACGATGGAGCGGATCCGCAGTATGCCGATCTCTACCACGAGTACTCGAAGGAATTCCTGACGCCGGAGCCGGCCGGCCGGGGCCCCGGCGGTCCCAGACGTGAGGCCCCACTCTCCTGGCGGCAAACCTACTTTGCCCGTATCAAAGACTTGATTGACAAGCACCAACCCGACCTGCTCTACAATGACGGCGGCCTGATCTACCCGGAGGTCAGCTACCAACTGGTGTCCCATCTCTACAACGTGAGTGCGCGGGTCCACGGCGGCAAGGTGGAGGCTGTCTATACCAGCA
>JBAWDI010000193.1:0-3190 GCA_049590695.1 Bryobacteraceae bacterium | reverse complement strand
CGGCCTACGGGGCAGCAGAGGCCGCCGGGACAATAGAAACGGTGAAGAGGCGACGGGCAGGCCGATTGCCAATCGGCCGCAGATTGCCAATCTGCCCCACATCAGTAGCCGTTTTCGCGCAACTTTTCGACCGTCAACGGGGACTTCACATCCAGCTTGCGCAGCAGCTTCTCGACGTGCTTGGCGAGGATGTCACACTCCAGGTTGACGCGCGCGCCAGGGCGGTAGCCGCCCAGGGTAGTGTTGCGGAAAGTATGCGGAATGATGGTCGCCGAAAGCACTCCGCTCTCGAGCGCCGCGATGGTGAGGCTGATGCCATCGATGGCGATGGAGCCTTTGTAAACCAGAAACGGGTCCAGTTCCGCCGGCACGCGGATGCGCAGCCACCAGTTGTCGTCGCCCAGGTCCTCGAGCGAGAGCAACTCGCCCGTGCCGTCGACGTGGCCCTGCACGATGTGCCCGCTCAAACGGCCCGTCGGCCCCAGCGGCCGCTCCAGGTTGACGCGCGAGCCGGCGCGCAAGTCGCCCAGGTTGGTGAGGCGCAGGGTTTCGGGCGCCAAGTCCGCGGAGAACGAATCGGGCCGCGGCTCCACGACGGTCAGGCACACGCCGTTGACGGCAATGCTGGCGCCCTCCGTCATGTCCGTCATGACGGAGGAGCAGCGCACCTTCAGGCGCGCGCCGGCGGATTCCACCTCGCCCAGTTCTTCAATAATCCCGGTGAACATCCACGTATCCTTCCACGGCGAACTCGTCCGGCGGAATCTGGTGAATGGTGACGCCGCGAATGCGAATGGCATCCGCGCGCCGGCGCCGCCCCAGGCCGCCGGCCAGCGGGAGCGCTTCCAAACCGCCCAGGATCTTGGGTCCGTAATAGAAAAAAATGCGGTCGACCACGCCGCTCTCGAGCGCCGTCCAGTTGATTTTGCTGCCGGCCTCGAGCATGAGCGAAAGGTAGCGTTGCCGGCCCAGCCAGTCGATGAGGCTGCGAAGGTCCGCGCGCCCGCCGGGGCCGTCGAAGATCAGCACCTGGATGCCGCGGCCCTCGAGCAGCTTGCGCCGGTCGGCGGAAGAGGCCGAAGTGGCCACCACCACCACATCGCCGGCGGCGCTGCGCGCCATTTTCGAATCGAGCGGCAGGCGGAGTTGCGAATCCATAATCACGCGCAGCAGCGGACGGCAGCGCGCGAGGCCGGTGCGGTCGGTCAGCAGGCAATCGTCGGCCAGCACGGTGCCGATGCCGGTGAGAATGGCGTCGTGGTCGTGACGCAGCTCCTGCACGTGGGCGCGGGCGCGCTCGCTGGTGATCCAGCCGCGGTTGTCGTCGGGAGCGGAGATTTTGCCGTCCAGGGTGATGGCGGTCTTGAGGGTCACCAGCGGGCGGCCGGTGCGCATGAAGTGCAGGACCGGCTCATTCAGCTTGCCGGCTTCGGCGGCGAATGAGGCGGCCATTTCCACTTCGACGCCGGCCGCGCGCAGCCGGCGAAATCCCTGGCCCGCCACCAGCGGGTTAGGGTCCTCGATGGGCGCCACCACGCGCGCCACGCCGGCCTGAATCAGGGCGTCGACGCAGGGCGGCGTGCGCCCCTGATGGGAACACGGCTCCAGGTTGAGGTAGAGCGTGGCGCCGCGCGCTCTCTCACCCGCCTGCGCCAGCGCAATCACCTCGGCGTGCTGGACACCTGCATAGGTGTGGAAGCCGCGCCCCACGACTTCCCCGCCCCGCACCAGCACGGCTCCCACCATGGGATTCGGACTGGCCAGCGCCCGGCCCTTTCGGGCCAGGTCGAACGCTTCGCGCATGTATTCGAGGCTCATGTTTCGAACAGCGATTCGATAAACTTCTCGGGGTCGAAGGGCAGCAGGTCGTCGGCCTTCTCGCCCACCCCCACGTAGCGGATGGGCAGGTTCAGCTCGCGCGCGATGGCGACCACGATTCCGCCCTTGGCCGTGCCATCGAGCTTGGCCAGCACAATGCCGGTGACGCCGGATGTTTCCGTAAATTTGCGGGCCTGCTCCAGCCCATTCTGCCCGGTGGTGGCGTCGAGCACGAGCAGCACCTCGTGGGGCGCGCCGGGGATGACCTTGGCGGCGGTGCGGGACATTTTCTGAAGCTCCGCCATGAGGTTCTCCTTGTTTTGCAGGCGGCCCGCGGTGTCTACAATCACGTAATCCACTTTGCGCGCGCGCGCCGCGCTCACCGCGTCGAACAGCACCGCGCTGGGATCGCTGCCCGGGCTCTGCCGCACCACCGGCGAGCCGGTGCGCTCACCCCAGATTTCGAGTTGCTCGATGGCCGCGGCGCGAAACGTATCGGCGGCGCACAGCATCACGCTGCGCTGTTCGCTCTTGAAGCGGGCCGCCAGCTTGCCGATGGTGGTGGTCTTACCCGAACCGTTGACGCCCACCACCAGGATCACCGCGGGCGGCTCGGCGACATGCGCCGGAGCGCGCTCGGACGCTTGCAGGATTTCCAGCAGATTCTCGCGGATGAGGCCTTTCAGTTCGGCGGCATCGTTCAGTTGATGCCGCTCGACGCGCTGGCGGATGCGCTCCAGGATTTCCTCGGCGGTGCGTACGCCCATGTCGGAAGCGATCAGCGTGCTCTCGAGCTCGTCGAGCAGATCGGCGTTGATCTCTTTCTTGCCCTGGAGCGCGTCCTCGATCGCGGAAACCAGGCCGGCGCGGGTTTTCTGCACGCCGCTCTTGAGCTTTTCGAGCAGCGACGGTTCCTGCTCGACGGTGCCGAATAGGGTCTGGATCATTTTTCATTCATTCTAGCAGCCGGGCTAAGCGTGCCACGGCGGCTGAAGGCTGCTTGTGCAAGAATTGAGGTGTGCAGAATTACGCCGTTGTCATCCATCAAGACCCGGATGGCGGTTTTTGGGGCGAAGTCCCTGCGCTTCCGGGCTGCTACTCGCAAGGCGAGACGGTTGACATCCTCAAGGAGAACATCCGCGAAGCCATCGCCGGCGTGCTCGAAGTACTGAAGTTGCGCGCGATGCAGGCGTAAGCATCTAGCCAGTTCCGCCTCCAAGTGCGACGCTAGCGCGCGGCTGCCGCCGGGTCGCCGTAAAACGTTCCGCGCCCGTGGCTGCCGACGTAGACTCTGCCGTACTGTTTGGGGTCGCCGGTAATCTGCAGCAGCAAACCCCATTGATGACGGTCGTCGTTGATCCGCACCCAGCTC
>JBAWDI010000192.1:0-13369 GCA_049590695.1 Bryobacteraceae bacterium | reverse complement strand
ATGGAAGGTGCGAGCCCGGTCGTTGGGCGACAGAGTCTCCCAGAGCGGGTGAGCTTCGGGAACCAGGCGCAGGGTCCGCCCTTCCTGTTCCAGCCGGAACCGGGCATGGGGACCGGCGCACAGGACTCCAGCGGGGATCTCAAGTTCGCCCCTCGCGTTGGTTTCCAGGATCGTCGGTTCAGTCATGATTTCCCACTTACAGGCTATCACAAGGTGCGCGGCCGCCTGCCACTGGCGGGTGCGGGCGACATGCTGGCCCTGCCCCGCCTTTCACACCCGGTGCTCTTGGCGCACGATCTTGCGCGCCCCGCCGTGCCACGCCGTGCTCCAGTCTTTCGGCGGCACGATGTCGTCCAGCCGATCGAGCTGGCCGATGCCTTTCAGCCGCGCGTAAATGAGCTGCCAGGCGCAGGGGCGGTCGGCGTCCACCTCGCAGTGCGTTTCGGTCGAGCCGCCGCAGGGGCCGTTCAACATCCGCTTGGCGCAGCGCGTCACCGGACAGATGCCGCCGAACTCGGCCAACATGCAATCGCCGCAGCCCATGCACTTCTCCGTCCAGATGGCCTGCTCCTCCAGAATCCCCAGGAACTGCGTGTTCAGGCCGGGGTAGACCGGCTTGGTGGGGAATCGCTCGGCGATGGCCTGCACGCCCGCGCCACAGCCGAATGAGACGATGGCGTCGGCCTTCGCCGCCGGCTCCGCCAGGTCTTTGATGAACTCGTTTTCGCACTGGCGCTCGATGGCGATTTGCGTCAGCTCGATGGGCTGGCCCTCAATCTTGCGAGCCATGCGGATGGCGTAGGCCGCGATGCCCACCTCTCGCTCGCCGCCGGCCAGGCACACCGTGACGCAGGTGCCGCAGCCCACGAAAAGCACCTTGCCGTGGCGCGCGATCAGGTTCTTCAGTTCGGTAATTGGTTTCGGGGAAGCTACGATCATGACTGTCCTACACTTTCCGTTTGCTTGGACGAATTGAGCGGACTCGGGCCGAGCGCCCTCACCGTCTCGACGATCTCATTGACCCGGCGGACAAACGTGGGGGCCTCCGCGGCCGAGAGGTTCACCATCAGGAGCCGCTCGCGGCCGACCCCGATCTCATCCAGGATCTCGCGGATGCGGTCGGTGCGTTTGCGCGCGCGCAGATTGCCCTCCAGGAAGTGGCAGCCGCCTTCCAGGCACCCGGCCACCAGCACGCCGTCGATGCCTTTCTCGAAGGCCTCCAGGATGTGCTCCATCTCGATCTTGCCGGTGCAAGGCGAATGGACGATGCGCACGTTGACGGGATACTGCATGCGTTTGGATCCCGCCAGGTCGGCCGCCGCATAGGCGCAGTAGTTACAGCAGAAGGCGATGATGCGCGGTTCCCAGTTGGGTGAGGGTATCATGCGTTTACTCCGGCGACGAGCAACTCGTCGAGCATGGCCACCAGCGCCTCATCTTCCTGGTGCTGGAGGGTGATGGTCCTGGCCGGGCAGGAGGCCGCGCAACTTCCGCACCCCATGCACTTGGCGCCTTGTATCTCGGCCTTGTTCAGACTGTTGATCATGGGCGCGCCATACGGACAGACCTTGACGCACGTGGCGCAGGCCACGCAATCCTCCGGGTTGACCCGGGCCACCTGGCCGGGTATCTCCAGGAAGGCCTTCGAGAGGATGGTGGTGGCCCTTCCGGCCGCGGCCTGCGCCTGCGCGATGGTCTCATCGATGAATCGCGGCGAATGCGCCAGCCCGCACAAAAACTCGCCCTCGTTGGCCAGGTCCACCGGGCGGAGCTTGGGATGGGCTTCGAGGAAGAAACCGTCGGCCGTGAGCGCGCTGCGCAGCAGGCCGGAGAGCACCGGGTTTCCCGCGGCCGGAGCGATGCCGACTGAGAGCACCAGCAGGTCCGGCCGCAACACCAGGTCGCGGTTACTCGACCCATCGTGAACCGTCACCTTCAGCCGCTCGCTTTCTTCCACCACCACCGGGTCGCTCTTCTCCGGATAGCGGACGAAGAGCACGCCGGCCTCGCGCGCCTGCTGGAAGTAGAGCTCGCGGAATCCGTAAGTGCGGATGTCGCGGCCCAGAATCACCACCCTGGCGCCCGGCAGGCGGCGCTTGATCTCCAGCGCGTTCTTCACCGCCTCCGAGCAGCACACACGGCTGCAATAAGGGTGCTCGTCGTTGCGGCTCTCCACGCACTGAATCATGACGACCGTGGGATTGGGCCTGGCGGCCAGTTCGAACGGAAGAATCCCGCCGGCCAGGGTCGCTTCGAGTTTGCTCTGCGTCGTCACGTGCCGGTTCTGGCCGTGCAGGTGCGCCGCCGTCGGCCGCTCCTGCCCGCCCGTGGCGACGATCACCACACCGTGGCTGATGGGCTTCTCGCGCCCCGCCACCTTTAAGACGCTTTTGAAGTTGCCCACGTGGCCGCCGATACTGGCCGGTGCCGCGTCCACATACACGTGGATTTTGGGGTGCGACTCCACCTTTGCCACCAGCCCGCGCAAGTAGGCTTGCACGTCGGCCCGCTCCAGAGTGGTGTGGACGTTGCGAAGATTACCGCCCAAGGCCGCTTCCTTCTCCACCAGGTGCACATCGAAGCCCTGGTCCGCGATGCCCAGCGCCGCTGTCATGCCCGCCAGGCCTCCGCCGATGATCAGCGCCGATGCCGTCACCGGCAGTTGGCCGGTCGCGAGCGGCTTCAAATGGCGCGCCCGTGCGACGGCCATCGACATCAGGTCCACCGCCTTATCGGTGGCCGCGACGGGGTCGTCCTTGTGGACCCACGAGCACTGGTCGCGGATGTTGGTCATCGCAAACAGGTACTGGTTCAGCCCGCTCTCGCGCAGCGTCTCCTGGAAAAGAATCTCGTGAGTGCGCGGCGAACACGAGGCCACCACCAGCCGGTTCAGCCGGTGCTTCTGAATCTCGTCCTTGATGTGTTGCTGGTTGGTGTCCGAGCAGGTGTAGAGGCTGGCCTCGGCGTGTAGGACGTTGGGCATTTTGGCCGCCTGGCCCGCTACCCGCTCCACGTCGATGACCGAAGCGATGTTGTGGCCGCAGTGGCAGATGAACACGCCCACGCGCGGGGATTCGTCGGCGGTGTCGCGCTCCCAGGGGTATTCATGGCGCTGGATCAAATTGCCGCGCGCGCTGGCAAGCTGATCCATGGCGCACGCCGCCGCCCCCGAGGCTTGCGCCACCGATTCCGGAATGTCCTTGGGCTCCTGGAACGCCCCGGCCACGTAAATGCCGGGCTTGGAGGTCGCCAAGGGAGTTAGCCGCTCGGTTTGCGCGAAGCCGAATTGGTTGAGGTCGAGCCCCAGCCGCCCCGCCAGTTCCCTCACGCTCGCGGGAACGCGCAGCCCCACGCTGAGCACCACCAGGTCGAATTCCTGCTGCTGCTCCACGCCCGCCTGGTCGAAGTAGCGCACGCGCGGCGTCTTCGTGCCGGGCGTCTCGACCACGCGCGAGGGGATGGCCCGGATGTACTTCACGCCATTCTCGTCGCGAGCGCGGTTGACGTAGCTATCGAACTCCTTGCCGAACGCCCGCACATCCATGCAGAAGATGGAGACATCAAGCTGCTGCCCATGCGCGTGCTCCAGGGCGACCATCGCCTCCTTGGTGGCGCTCATGCAGCAGATGGACGAGCAGTAGCCGTTGCCGCGGGCGGCGTCCCGGCTGCCCACGCATTGTATGAAAGCGATCGACTTCACCTCGCCGCCATCCGATGGCCGCTGGACATGGCCGCCGGTGGGACCCGCCGCCGAGAGCATCCTCTCGAACTGCACACTGGAGAGCACGTTGGCGTAGCGCCCGTGGCCGAACTCGCCGCGCAGCGAGGCTTGAAACTCCTCGAAGCCCGGCGTCAGGATGACGCTGCCAACGCCGATCTCGTGTTCGGATGCCACCTGGTCGTGGCACACCGCCCCGGCCGCGCACGCCTTCACACACTGCATGCACTCGCTGCACAAACCGCAGGCCAGGCACCGCTGCGCCTCGGCCATGGCCTGCTCCGGGCTGTAGCCCAGGTCGATTTCGGTGAAATCTCTCAGCCGTGCGGCCGGCGCGGCCTGCGGCATCTTGACGCGCGGCTGCTTGGCGGCGTCCGGTTTTGGATTGCTCGCCGTCTCGGGGGCCGATGCACCGTTGGTTGGCGCCAGCTTGGTGCCGCGCAGGTAAGCGTCGATGGCCTCGGCGGCCCGGTGCCCTTGGGCCATGGCATCCACCATCGAGGCCGGGCCCAGCACCGCATCGCCACCGGCGAAAATGCCCGCCACGCTGGTAGCGAGCGTGTCCTTGTCGGTGAAAATGCGTCCGCCCGGGCCAGTAGCCACACCCAGCCCCACCGAGTCGATCCCCTGACCGATGGTGATGATGACGGTGTCGGCCGCCAGCGCGCTAGTAATCGAATCGTCGAATTGAGGGTTGAACCGCTTGTTTTCGTCGAACACGCTGGTGCAGGCGCGGAACGCCACACCGGCCGCATCGATCTTCACCGGCCCCACGCTGTTGTGGAAGACGATGCCCTCTTCCAGCGCCTCGGCCGCCTCCCACGAGTGCGCCGGCATTTCTGTACGGCTCTCCAGACACGCCACGTCCACCGACTGCACACCCGGCATGCGCAGGGCGCAGCGCGCGGCATCCATGGCCACGTCGCCGCCACCGATCACCACCACCTTCGGCCCGATGCGCGGCGTCTTGCCACTGTTTACCTGGCGCAGGAAATCGAGTCCCGCCCAAACGCCCGGCGCGTCCTCGCCCGGAATGCCCAGCGTGCGGCTGATCCACGCGCCAGGGGCGGCGAACACGGCATTGAACCCGGCGCCCAGCAGACTCTTCGGATCGGCCACCGGCGTACTGGTTCGCGCTTCGACGCCCAGGTCGAGAATGTACTGGATCTCCTTATCCAGAACGTCATTGGGCAGGCGATAGCTAGGAATTCCGTAGCGCAACATGCCGCCAAGCTGCGGCTGCCGTTCGAACAGAGTGACTCCGTAACCCAGCAGAGCCAGGTCGGAGGCGGCCGTCAAACCGGCCGGACCGCCACCCACGATGGCCACCTTGGCCTCGAGTTTCGCCGCCGCCGGCTTGGCGGGCGGATACTGGTCGGGGTTGGCGTGTATGTAGTCGGCGGCGAAGCGCTTGAGGTCGCGCACGTTCACCGCTTCGTCGATTTCACTACGGTTACAGTGGTCCTGGCAAGGATGCTGGCACACCCGCCCGCAGGCGGCCGGAAGCGGGCACCGCTCGCGGATCAGCTCGTAGGCCTCCGCAAACTTGCCGGCGCCGATGAGCGCCACGTAACCCTGCGCGTTCACACCGGCCGGGCAGGATGCCTTGCACGGTGCGCGCCCCGCGGCCTTCGAGATCCCAAACACGTTCGGGATGGCCTGCGGGTATAGGCGGAAGATCGCCTTGCGCGTGCCCAGACGGCGGTCGAACTCGTTCGGCAGGTTGACCGGGCAGGCCTCCGTGCAGTCGCCGCAGGCGTTGCACTTGTCCAAGTCCACGTAGCGCGGATTCTGGCGGATTTTGACCTTGAAGTTGCCCGGCTCGCCGGAAATTCCCTGGACGTCCGCCAGCGTGACGATCTCAATGTTCTTGTTGCGCGCGCACTCCACCAGCTTGGGCGACAGAATGCACATGGCGCAGTCGCCGGTGGGGAAGGTCTTGTCGAGCTGTGCCATGCGCCCGCCGATGGCCGGCGAGGAATCCAGCAAGTAGACCTTGAAGCCGCTATTGGCCAGGTCCAGAGAGGCCTGGATGCCCGTGATGCCGGCCCCGCAGACCAGCACGGCGCCGATGGCCTCGGGTGCGGTCTGTGTATGATCCTTATGTTCCATCATGGTCGCCCCTCAGCACCCGATCCCTTTGGCTGCCAGCAGTTCTTGCGGCTCCACCACCAGGCTGCGCAAGGAAAGCTCGTCCGCCGGGCAGCCCATCGCCAGGCCCAGCAACTGCGTGAAGTAGAACACCGGCAACTGGTACTGGCGGCCGAAGCGGGCTTCGATGTCCTTCTGCCGCATATCCAGATTCAGTTGGCACAACGGGCACGCCGTGGCGATGCAGTCGGCCCCGGCGGCTTTAGCCATCGCCAGGATCTGGTTGCTCAACTCCAGCACGATGCTGGCGTCGGTGATGGAGTAGCTCGCCCCGCAGCACTCGGTCTTGTGCGGCCATTCCAGCGGCGTGGCGCCGGCCGTCTCCATCAGCCGGTCCATGAGCGTGGGGTTCTCGGCGTCGTCGAAGTTGGTGATTTCGGGTGGACGCGTGAGCAGACAGCCGTAGTAGCAGGCCACTTTCAGCCCCGCCAGCGGGCGCCGGATGGTTGCGGCGATGCGCGCGAAACCGATCTCGCGGCAGAGGATCTCGAGCAGGTGGCGCACGGGTGTGAGGCCATCGTAATCGCTGCCCACCACACGCGCTACGCGAGCGCGCACCGCCGTGTCTCCCGCGATATGATGGTTGGCCGCTTTGAGCCGGCTGTAACATGCCGCGCAGGCTACCGCGACCGTGGCCCCGCCGGCATTGGCGAGGCTCTTGGCGGGCAGCGCGTCGGCCAGCAGCGGATCGGTCGAGTGCGCCGCCGTCGAGCCGCAGCAGATCCAATCCTTCAACTCCGGCATCTCCAGGCCCAGCCTGGCCGCCACCGCCAGCGTCGAGCGGTGGAAGTCCTTAGCCGTGCCATCGAGAGAGCAGCCCGGAAAGAATACGTAACTCACCGATCACCTCCCTGGGCGGCGCGGCGGAACATGGCCTTGCGCCCGGCTTTCCCGCCGACGTGCGTCCCCGTCAGCGGCAGCTTGCCCTTCAGCAGCATCATGGGGGCCTTGCCGATGTCTTCGAAGAGCCGCCTGGTGCGCAGCTTGAACCGCACCATCAGACCCATCTCGTAGATCCGCCCGCGCCGGCGCACCGCGTCGAGGAAGATATCGTTGAAGGCCGGCACGGCCGTTCCCGCGGACACCTTCCGCGCCGCCCGGCTCATGGCCCGCAAAACGTCGTTCATGGCCGCCGGATCCACTTGCTGCGGGCACCGCGTGGAGCAGGTCTGGCAAGATGTGCACTCCCAGATGAAGCGGCTCGCCAGCACCACTTCCCGCTGGTCCATCTGCACCATGCGCACCACCTCGTGCGGCTTGAGGTCGGCGCGCGCTGCCACGGGACAGCCGCTCGAGCACTTGGCGCACTGGAGGCAGCTCATGGGCCGCGCCCCGCCGCGCGCGTTCACCTCGCCCGCCAGGCCGCCCAAGTCTTCGATTTCGATGGTTGCCGCTATCGCAGCGCTCATTTCTTCTTCTCCGAGCCGGCCAGCACCGAGAGCTTCACCGCGCTGACCTTGCGGTACACATCCTGCGGCGTCCGGATCTCGCCATCCACGGTGAGCAGGTCCTCAATGCGGACGCCGAACAGCCGCTCGTTCTCTTCCAGGTACGGGCGAATCAGCCGCCAGTCCTTGTCGCCCAACGGCGAGAACACTCCGCCATTGAGCTGGCGCTCCACCACCTGCTGCCGCGGGTCGCGTATGTAAATCGCCCCGCCGCTCGCCAGCGAGAACAGGTTCGCGCCCGGGTAGGGCGTTTCCAGAGCGGTCATGCGGCCCTGGCCGTCGAATGCGATGCCGTTCAGCACCACGAAGCCGCCGCCCGCCAAAGGATCGCCGGCCATGAACGATTCCGCCAGAAAATCCAGGCACGTGCCGTTGATCACCACCCTCGGGTGCCCCACCGCGTTGATTAGCGGCCGGCCCGCCGCATTGCCCAGGACGTACACTTCGCCGCCCTTGGCCCCGTACATAAATGTCTGTCCCACGTCGCCGTGGATGACCAGCTTGCCGCACTTGGCAATTTGAGCCACCTGGTCTTGCGCGTTGCCGTGGATGTGGATCTCCAGGCCGTCCATGCCGCTGGCGGTGTAATCGCCGTTCGAACCGTACAGATCGAGCCGGACACCTTGGGTCGCCGGCCCCAGGCCCGCGCCGTGGAACCGCTGCCCGCGCAGCCGGTAGGCCGCGAACCGCTTCCAGCCCGCCTTGTGGGCGTGGTCGAGCAGCACTGCGTCGCAATCGTCACCCTCCGGCGGGAAGCCCTGGGAATCGACGAGGAGCAGTTCCTCGCCCGGCTGCGGGGCGGCCAGCCGATCGCGGGTGGCGAAAGTGACCCGCCGCCAGAAGCGCGTGGCTGGTTCTCCAAAAAGCGGTGCCGAGTCGAACAGCCGCTCCAGCGCCTGTGCGACCACCTGCGTGATGGTGGCGCGGCGCTTGTCGCCGGTCGGGAACCGCCGGTCGTGCAGCATGGTCAGCAGCTCGATCGCCGCGGCGCGCGATTTCGCGTTGTCCGCCGCTTGAACCACCGCCTGGCAGAAGCGCTGCAACTCGTCCGCCGGCCACGCCGGCAGATCGCGCATGTACGCAAAGAGGCCCGCTACGTCGCCCGCTTGCAGTTTCTCCCGAATGCCGTCGGACGCCGCATCGTGGCAGCTCTCGACGCTCCCCTGGTCGCACCGCACCGTCCCGCCCTCGCGCTTCACCTCGCGGCCGAACTTGTCGGTGCAGGCCAGCCGCTTGCCGCCATTGCCGTCCGAAGCCACGGTGAAAATGAACGCGCCGCCGTCGCTGCTCGAACCGCCTCGCGCGTTCCAATACTTGTCGGCGACGGGGCAGAACCGCGGGTCCTCTTTTGCCAGGCTCCGCAGCGTGGCGTCGATGGCCTGCTTCTCGGAGCAGACCAGGCCGATCTGCACCTCGCCGCTATCGGATAGCGCGAAGACTTGCGGCCGCAGCATGGCCGTGTCCGTGATGCCCAGCAGTTGGAACCGGTCCTGGTTGTTGCGCGCGATGATGAAAAACCACGGCCCATCCGGCGAGGCGTGAATGTGCGTCGCCTGGATCTGCCGGTAGATGGTTTGCTTTTCCTCCGGCAACTGGTCGAAATCGAGCTCCGTGGTGGGTGCCAGCGCCTCGATGATGTACTCCAGCGGATATTGGTAGACGCGGTCCCACAGGTCGAAAAGCTGCACCGATACCTCGGTGTCGGTGAGGAACTGCTGGCGGATGTTGCGCTGCCGCAGGTACTCGCACACCGAGTGGTAGTTGGCGAAATCGCCGTTGTGCACCAGGGCTTCGTTCAGACCGACAAACGGGTGCGCTCCGCCGGGATGCCACACGCGCCCCTTGGTGGGGTAGCGCTGGTGGGCGATCCACACGTGCGCCTTGAAGTCCTGGAGCTGGTAATACTCCACGTTCTGCTCGGCGTAACCCACCATCTTGAAGACCAGCAGGTTGCGCCCGTGCGAGAGGACGAACGCCCGCTTCTCGCCCAGCGACGCGTAGAACGTTTCATTGAGCTGGTAGGAATTCCGCCACACGAACTCGTCTTCGAGCGCGCGCGGCGCGAGCCCCGCAAGCCCCGCCGACGCCGCGAAGGCAGCCAGCGCGTCGGGCTTGGCCCGGACGATGTATCGGTGCACGTCCGGCGGACGCACCTCCAGCCCCGGAATATCGCGATAGTCTTCGAGGTGCGCCTGCCGCGTGGAAACCGCGATGTCGAAGTTGGGCAGGATGAACTGCCGTTCCAGCTCCGCGTGGCACTCCGCGTCGAGCAGCGCGATTTGCAGCAGGTAATGGCTCTCCAGCATCTCCGCGGAAATGCCCAGTTGCTCCGGGACCAGGCCCACCGCCGCGATGCCGCCGCCCTTCCCGTTGCCGCGGTTCTGCATCTGGATGGAAGGCTCGTAGATGAATCGCCCTCGCACCGGCACGGTGCAGGCGAAGCCCGTGACGCCGCAGCCGCCTTCCTCGGCCGGTTCGGACGCGATGGGCCGCTCTTCCACCGGGTAGATCTGCGACCGGCTGGCCAATAGTCGTTCGGCAAATTCGCTCATTACGCCACCTCCGCGGCCGGTTCATCGCTCAAGTAGCACAGCACATCGCTGCGCCCTCGCAGCTCGCGAACGGACGACATCCCCAGCCGCGCCAGCACCTCCACCATCTGCTCGCGCCAGGCGTTGTGCATGTTGATGAGCCGCTGCGTGGCCCACTCCACGCTCATCTGCTGTATTAGTTCCGGGTCGGTGGAGGCAATGCCCCGCGGGCAGCCCCGGCCGCTTTCACAAGAAGCGCATCGCACGCACCCCAGCGCCACCAGCTCGGCCGTGCCGATCACCACGCCATCGGCGCCCAGCGCAATCGCCTTCAATACATCGAACGCGGTGCGTATGCCGCCCGATGCAATGAGCGTGATCTTCTCGCGAATGCCCTCCGCGACCAGGAACTTGTGCACCTTCGGAATGGCGAACTCAATCGGCATGGCGATGTTCTTCTTGGCGATGTCCGGAGCCGCGCCGGTGCCGCCATAGCTGCCATCCAGGTGAATGATGTGCGCGCCCGCGTAGTAGCTGCCCACGGCCACCATGTCCACGTCGGTAGGCGTCGAGACCTTCACGCTCACCAAGCAGGTGGGGTTCACTTCCTTGATCCAATCCAGGTGCTTCTTGTGGTCCTCCACGCTGTACACGCTGTGGAAGGGGAACGGGCTGAATAGCGCGTTGCCGGCCACCGCCTCGCGCATGCGGGCGACAGCGGGAGTGTTCTTGTCGCCCAGCAGGTGCCCGCCCAGCCCCGGCTTGGCGCCTTGCGCGTACTTGAACTCCACGATGCGCACGCGCTGGATGGTATCCTCGCGCACCCCGAAAAGGCCCGTGGCCACTTGCGTGATCACGTGGTCGTCGTAGGGCCGCAAGCGATCGGGGTATCCGCCCTCGCCGGTGCACGTGAAGCTGTTCCACGCCACCGCCGCGCGGGCTTTGGCCAGGATGGTGTGGATGCTCACCGACCCGAAGCTCATGCCGCCCCCGTAAACCGGGATGTCGATATGGGCCTGCGGACGCCCGTCGTTGCGGTGGTTCAAATCCAGACTGGTGTCGATGTCCGTTGTAGGGCAGGCGCTTTCGCCTGCCAACCCCGGCACCTCGAACTTAAATCGCATGCTGTCGAACCCGCCGCCCGAAGCTCCCTGCCGGGATTCCAGATGCGGCGGCGCCGCATGCCCCGTGGCCGCCTGGCGCCAGTTCGCCAGAATCAGGTCGCTCGACCAGCGCGGATCGCCCATGCACTCGGCGCTGGGGTTCCGCCGTATCGTGAGCGCATGCTGCGGGCATTGCGCGATGCACGATTCGGCCGTCTCCGCGCACTCCGGCCCAACGCACAGGTGATCTTGCGGGCGCAGCGTGAACGCGTACCCCGCCGGCTTGACATGCACGCCGTAGGAGCACACCTCGACGCACCGGCCGCACGAGGCGCACGCCGCCGAGCGGTCGATTCTGTATTTGCCCAGGGCGTTGCGGTAGCGGTCGGGCGCGGGACGAACCTCGCGGACGACGGTTTCCTGGGGCCAGTCGCTGGTTGTGGTCATGCGTTCACCCGGTCCCGGGAGACGCGGCATAGGTCGCCGAACGCCTCCCTCGCAATGTCTTCCAAAAACATGGCGCGCCCCACTTCACCGCGCAGGCGGCGCACCTCGCGGATTCCCATCGCGCCCAGCACTTCGATCAACTGGCTGTGCCAGGCGCCCATCAGGTTCACGATCCGCTGCGTCGCGTACTCGGTGCTGGCCGAGCCGATCTCAGCCGGGCACGGACTGCACGAAGCGCCCGTGCCGCGCGCGTGCCGGCAGACCCGGCATCCCAAAGCCACCAGCAGGGCCGTGTCGACGGCCACCAGGTCGGCCCCGCAGATGATCGCCTTGGCCATATGCTCGGCCAGGGCGATGCCGCCGGAGACAATGAGAGTCACCTCGTCCCGTATGCCTTCCTTCACCAGCCGCCCGTGCAATTCCCGCAGAGCGTCCTTGATATGCCGGCCGGACCGCCCGCTCTCGAGCCGCTCGCGCCCGTGCAAATCGGTGCACAGATGGAACACTTTGATGCCCGCGCGGGCCAGGTCGAGAATGCGTCCGGCCGCCGCCGGGCCGAGCGGCATGCGCACCGAGAGAATCACCTGCGGGTTGACGGCCAGCACCTGGCCGGCCAAGTCCGCCACTTCCGGGCAATCCTCCACTTGAGCCATGCGCACGGCTTTCAGAATCTCGTGGCTCCTGGCGATGTCGTCCGCGCCAAGCAGTGGCACGACGAAAGGATCGGGCGTGGTCTCGGCGGCCGGCATCACGGCCAGAGTTTTGAGTTCCCTGGCAGCCGCGGCGCGCGCTTTGGCGAGATCGCCGCCAGCGCCCTCAACCTGCCAGGCGGGGATGTCCAAAATCGCCGGAAGCTGGATCTCCAGCAGCCGGGAAGGCTCGGTCAGCATCCGCCCATCGGGCGTAAACCGCAGGCGCAGCGGCTTCGGCCCGATATCCACGCTGGTTGAAATGTATTCGCGCCCGTGAATCCCGTCGCGCGTGGGCCGCACGATCTCCGACATGTCGGTCCAGATGGAATCGAAACCCGGCCCGTGAAATCGCCCGCGGTAACCGGCGCCTGAGACCGGAATCTTGCCGGTGTCGGACTGGTTCCAGGTTGTTAAGAGGATGTCAGGCTTCCAGTATTCGTCCCCCAGGTCCAGGAACTCCGGGTTCACCGAAACGCTCAGCAACCCCTTGGTGCAGCCCTGTACGCAAGAGAGGCAGGCCTTGCACTCGTCGGATGTTTCGAGCGGCGCCAGCGGGTCGCGATTGTAAGCCGCTTCGTGCCGGTACACGTCGTAGAGACAGCGCAGCTTGACGCAATTGGTGCAGCGCGAGCAATCCTCCCGCCAATCGACGTTCCCGAACTTGCCCACGCGGCGGAACCGCGGCGGCGTCGGTACGGTGTGAATGTGGTAACGATCGGGCATACCGGGCCTCGTCTAAACCAATCCCGCTTTTTCGATCACATCGGCGGCCAGCGCTTCGCACCCGCCGCTCAAGATGTGAATGCCGCGGACGCCGGGGACGCTCTTCAGCGCGGCAGCCATCTCCGCCGCAATGGCCACGCTCTCGTTCGGCTGCACACTCGGGATGATGGCCACTTTCTGGTCCAGCCCCGCCTCCCGTATAGCGTCCATCCACCGCGTGAAGCCGGCCAAATCGGTCACCGCCTGCGTCAGCAGGAAATCCGCCCCCGCCGCGATCTTCTTCCTCAGGCGCAGCAGGCTCAATTCCAGCGGTTGCTGGTACGGGTGTGCCGCCGCCCCCACCAGCCACTCCGGCCGGGGATCGATGGTGTGCCCATTGAAGCCATGGCCATCGCGCATCATCTTCTTAAGGGCCTGGGTGAGCTGGATCGAGTCGATATCGTAAGCGCCGGCCGCTTGCGGGCAGATTCCGAGGGACTGGTGGTCGCCGCTGATGCAGAAGACCGTCGCAACGCCCAACGCCGCCGCGCCGAGCGCGTCGTTCTCCAGCGCGATG
>JBAWDI010000191.1:0-6115 GCA_049590695.1 Bryobacteraceae bacterium | reverse complement strand
GGTCTCCGCCAGGCGTGGGCGCAAGGGTTCGGGAGCGTCGCGCTCGATCATCTCCAGTTGCAGGCGCAGCAGCAGCATGGATTGGCCGGCTTCGTCGTGGAGCTCGCGGCCGATGCGGCGCCGTTCTTGTTCCTCGGCGCACCGCGCCTCGGCCCCCAGGCGCCGGATCTCACCCTCCATGCGGGCGCGTTCGAGAGCCTCGTGGCAACGCTCGCCAGCGGCCACCAGCAGCGCCAGTTCGCGCGGCAGCCACGGATAGCGCGTTCGAAAACCGAACTGCACGAGCGCCGCCCCGCGTATGGGGTACGACCAATAGGAAGCGTAGCGGCCGCGCATTTCCGGGTCGGCGATGAGCCGCTCATCGGGCTGGCCACGCTCGATGTAGAGCGGGCGCGCAAGTTTTCCAGCCGCCGGCGGGTCGAGCAGGAAGAGGCGGCCGGCGCTCGCCCGGAATGCCGGGGTGAGGATGCGGACGATACGGCGGAGCAGGTCCTCGAGACCGGCAGCCTCGGTTTCGGCGTGGTAAAGGGCGAAAAAGGCCTGGTTCTCGGCCTCACGGACCTGGTAGAAGGCGTCGTTCAAAACCAGGACGGTGGCCAGTTGCAGTTGCTCCCGCGCCGGCTCGAAGCGGCCCTCAAGCACCGGGTCGAGCAGGCCGCCGAACTCCCGCAGGACTTCGTTCACCGCGGCCGGCGGAACGTTCAGCTTGGCCAGGCGGCGGCCGTTGTAATCCACCTGCTCCAGGAATTGGGCGGGCGAGCGGAGGCGTGAAGCGGCGGCGGGGGTGATGGCCAGGAAGGCTCGGACTTGCAGGGCATTATAGCGGCGCTGGCGAAGCAGGGTCGCAAAGCGGCGATCCAGGCGGCCGGCCGCGGGAGCGATGGCGTGAACCATGCGCGCCACGTGGCGGCGGGCCGCGGGGGTGAGGAGTCGGCCGGTAAGAGGTACGTTCAGCAATGCCCTGCCAGGAAGATCGGCAATCGCGGTGGGTCGCTGTAGGGCTTAACCGTGGGTCAGGCGAATCTGTCTGTCGCCGCGACGAGGGCGCGGCTGTTGGGGGGGTCGAAGGCGCTGTGGCCGCTGTCGGGGGTGACGATGAGGTCGGCTTCGGGCCACGCACGGTGGAGCGCCCACGCGCTTTCCATGGGGCAAACGACGTCGTAACGGCCCTCGACAATCACTCCGGGGATGTGGCGGATGCGCGGAGCGTTGCGCAGCAACTGGTCGTCGGTTTCGAAAAACCCCTTGTGGAAGAAGTAGTGAACCTCAATGCGCGCGAAGGCGAGGGCGAACTCATCCTCTTCGTAGTGGCCGGTGAAATCGGGATCGGGCATGAGCTTGGAGGTGGCGCCCTCCCACCCGCTCCAGATCTTCGCCGCCGCCAGCCGCACGGCCGGGTCGTCGCTGGTCAGACGGCGGTAGTAGGCGGAGAGCAGATCGCCGCGCTCGGCCTCCGGGATGTGGGCGAGATACGGCTCCCACGCGTCGGGATAGAGGACCGACGCTCCGCGCTGGTAGAACCAGTCGATTTCCCGCTTGCGGAGGAGGAAGATGCCGCGGAGGATGAGCTCGGTGACGCGGTCGGGATGAGTTTCGGAATAGGCGAGGGCGAGCGTGGAGCCCCACGATCCGCCAAACACCTGCCAGCGATCGATGCCGAGGCGCTCGCGGAGCTTCTCGATGTCGGCGACCAAGTCCCAGGTGGTGTTGGCTTCGAGAGACGCGTAGGGCGTGCTCTGGCCGCAGCCGCGCTGGTCGAAGTTGACGATGCGGTACTTTTCGGGATGGAAGAAGCGGCGCTGTTTGGGATCGGAACCGCCGCCGGGACCGCCGTGCAGAAAGATCACAGGCTTGCCGGAGGGGTTGCCGCTTTCCTCGAAGTAGATCTCGTGGACGGGCGAGACCTGGAGCCGGCCCGTGTTGTAGGGCTCGATGGGCGGGTAGAGCCAGGTGACGGGGTCCTTCATGGTGGATACAGGCAGGGGGTGGTTAGGCATCGCTGAAAGTATACCTTTTTGTATTACCCGACGTACTGCACTTCTTCCTCAAGTTCCATGCCGAAGCGCGCGCGCACGCGGGTCTTCAGGTCCTCAATGAGCGCGCAGAGGTCGGAAGCGGTTCCCGCGCCGGCATTGTAGATCAGGTTGGCATGATACACGGCCACGTGGATGTCGCCGCGCCGGCATCCCTTGGCGCCTACTTGCTCCAGAAACCAGGCGGCGGGGACCTTGCCCTCGCGCACCGCGCTGGCGGGGACTTCGGCCGCCACCGCGGGGGGCAAGTCCCGCAGCAGCAGGTTTTTGAAGATGCTGCCGGCGCACTTCATGGCGACGGGAAACTTTTCGTTGCGGACCTTGCGAATATCCGCGGCGGTTTCGCGCAGGCGAGCGGCGCCGGCAGGCTCCAGCAGCAACTCCGTCGAAAAGATAGTCCAGTTCTTGTGGCGCTTGAAAATGCTCTCCCGATAGTGAAACTGGCACTCTTCGTTGGTGAAGGTGCGCACTTCGCGGCCGTCGTGGAAGCGGACATCGACTACCCGCTCGGAGAGGGAGTGGCCATATGCGCCGGCGTTGCCGTAGACGGCCGCGCCGACGGAGCCGGGAATGCCGGCCAGGGTTTCCAGACCCTGGAGGCCGCGCTCGATGGCGAAATTCACCAGGTCCTCGAAGACCGCGCCGGCCTCCGCTGTGACGCGTTCGCCGGCGGCCATGAGGCGGTCGCCGCGATAGCGCAGCACGATGCCGCGGAAGCCGCTGTCGGAGACCACGAGGTTGGTGCCGCCGCCGATCACCATGGTGGGAATGCCGCTCGAGCGCGCGGCGGCGAGAGCGGCGATGAAGGCTTCGATATTACCGGTCTCGGCGTAGAGATCGGCGGGGCCCCCGATCCCGAATCGCGTGTAACGGGAGAGCGGAGCGTCCATGAAAACAGTTAAATTAGGAATCGCGGCGAGACGCACGCGCGTTTCTTCCATGGCCGGCATCAACTCAATTATAAGGGAGGCATTCCATGCGTTCCGCATTTCCGGGCTTTCCGGGCGAGGCCATTCAGTTCTTCCGCGGCCTGGCGCGCCACAACAATCGCGACTGGTTCCTGCCGCGCAAAACGATTTTTGAAGCCCAGGTGAAGCAGCCGATGCGCGAGCTGGTGGCGGAGCTGAACGCGGCCATGATGGGGTTCGCCCCGGAATACGTCACCGATCCCGACAAGGCCATTTACCGGATCTATCGCGACACGCGCTTCAGCCAGGACAAAACGCCGTACAAGGAGCACATTGCGGCGAGCTTTCGCCGCCGCGGCACGGTGGGCCACTCGGACGCCGGCTATTATCTTGAGGTGTCGCACAAGGAGGTCGGAATTGGCGGCGGCGTGTACATGCCCGCGCCGGAAACCCTGCTGGCCATTCGCAATCGCATCGCCGAAGGGCACCAGGAGTTCCGGCGGATTGTCGGGGCGCGCGCGGTACGGCAATTGTTCGGCGAGTTGCAGGGGGAGCGGCTTTCGCGCGTGCCGAAGGGCTTTTGCGCCGAGCATCCCGCGGCAGACCTGCTGCGATTCAAACAACTCTATCTATATATTGAGCTTCCGCCGGATCTCGCGACCACACGCGCGCTTTATGGGGAAATCGTGAAGCGCTTTCGGGCGATGGGGCCGTTTCTGGCATTTCTGACCGCTCTTAGACCTCTTCCACTTCTGGCGGCTCGAGAGCATTCAGCAGGTCCGGGTTCCTGGCGAAGCGTTTGAGCACGCGAATGATATCGCCGGAGCGGAAACCGGCGTGCAGCAGGCGGCGATAGGCGGCGGCGAGGTCCTTGTCCTCCCGAAAAAGCCCCTCGCGCGGCGCCAGACGGTACTTGCGGCGGATGAAATCTTCGATCAGAGCTTCCTCGTCCACGTCCTGGTAGACCTTTTGCACCGTTCGTTCGGCCAGGGAGGGCGCCACGCGGCGCTGGCGCAGGTCCTGAATGACGCGCGTCCGGCCGAGTTTTTCGTTGGCCAGACGCGCGGAGGCGAATCCCTCCGCGTAGCGGCGGTCGTCCAGGTAGCCGACGTCCTTCAACCGGACCAGCACTTCCTCCACGTCGGCGGCGCGCTCGGCCCGGCGGCTCAGTTTTTCCCGCAGTTCGCCGGTGGAATGGGCCCGCCCAGCGAGCGCCTTGACGGCGAATGTCCATAATGCGCCGCCATCCAGCCGGCGTATTTTACGCTCCTCCATGATAAGGATTCTAATGGGGAGTATACTGGAAACTGATTCAAGCCGTCGGCTTGAAAGGGAGGAACTATGGATAAGAATGGGCTTTCCAGCTTCTTGCTGGGACTAGGCGTGGGTGTCGGCATCGGCATGCTGTTCGCACCGAAGTCCGGAGAGGAGACCCGCAAGATCCTCAAGGACAAAGCGGGCGAAGGCAGCGAATATGTGAAGCAGCGCAGCTCGGAGATCAAGCAGACTGCCACGGAGTGGGTGGAGAAAGGCAAGGAAGCCCTGGGCCGTCAAAAGGAAACCATCTCCGATGCCGTCTCCGATGCCGTCGAGGCCGGCAAGCAGGCTTATCGCGACGCCGTTAGCAGCGAAGGCGCGGCGACGTAAACCAGGAACTGGGGGAAGGGTTCTCGCGCGTGACTGAAGACACGTTTCGCATCGTGGTGGCGGCGGCCGTGGCGCTGGCGTGCATTGCGTTCGTGGTCCAGGCCGCGGCGATGTTCGCTTTCTATCGCGTTGCCCGGCGGATGCAGCAAAAGGTCGGGCCGATGATCGACAAGATCGGACTGACGGCCGAGAAGGCCGGGCCGGCGATCGACGAAATCGGAGTGGTAGCCGGCAAACTGGCGCCGGTGGTGGATGACGTGGGGGCGGTTCTGGCCGCCACCAACCGGATCGTGGAAGAGGCCCGCCCGCGGATTTCCGAGCTTTCCGAGGAAGCCGTCGGGATCGCCAGATCGGCACGGCAGCAGGTCGAGCGCATCGGCGAACTCATGCATGACGCGGGCGATCGCGCCCACGCCCGGCTGGAGCAGATCGACCAGGCCGTCGACGACACGGTCGAGCAGGTCGGGCAAGTGGGCGACGCCATGAAGCGCGCGGTGTTGCGGCCGGTGCGCGAAGTGAACGGCCTGGCGGCCGGGATTTCAGCCGCGGTTTCCGCACTGGTGCACCACTCGCGCAAGCCCTCCGTCGATCAAGCGACGCAGGACGAAGAGATGTTTATCTGACCGCCGTCAGAATAGACTGACATCCATCCCGGCGATGAAATCGATTCCCGGAATCACCAGCCACTGCGAGCACGGACCCGCCCCCTTTCTAAGGTCACGTGAGGACTTCGCCGACCCCATCGTGCCCGTTCGCTGCGGATGAACGCTTCCCCTCCGCCGAGGCTCTGGAAGACCTCTTTCCCAATCCCCCACAATCGAAGAAGCGGCGATTCACTGGGAGGCTGACCGGCCGCCGGCTCGATGTACTCTTGGCGGGCGTGTTCCCGTACTTGATCGGCGTACCTGATTTGGCCCATGCTTCAAGAATGGCACAAGCATGCCTATGCTTGTTCAGTTTGCTTTGTCAAATCCTCCCGCCGCACGAAAGCCACCACCAGCCGAATCTGTTCGTAGGTGATCTCGGGCGGCAGCGCTTCGCGTAACGGCTTCAGCCATTGCGAGCCGAGCCGGCGCACCACTTCTTCAATCTGGCGGTGATGGGCTTCGCCCACCCACTCCAGGCGATACTCCAGCCGTCCTTTTTCAACCAGGTCGGCCACCATGTTGATTACCGTCTGAAACTGGCGGCCGCGGATCCGCGCAATTTCTTCGAAGCTCTTGCCCTCCGCCAACAGGCGCATGGTCTCTTCGGCGGGCGAAGCCTGCGACACCTCGGGGTGCCCTTTGGGCCCGGCGGCGCGGGCCCCGTTGCGGTAAGCCTCGAAGGCGGCGAAGATTTCGCCACCGTACAATTCCGCCTTGCGCTCGCCGATCCCGGTCACGCCCAGCAGCTCGCGGAGATTCGAAGGCTGTTTGCGGCAGAGATCTTCCAACGCGGCGTCGGTAAGCACGATGTAGGCCGGAACGGCGGCGTGCTGGGCCGTGCGCCAGCGCCACTCTTTGAAGAATTCGAGCAGGTCGCGGC
>JBAWDI010000190.1:0-5958 GCA_049590695.1 Bryobacteraceae bacterium | reverse complement strand
AGGCTGCCAGTGACGGGCTCGTAGCCTCCACGGGCGGCCCCCAGATCGCCGCGGCGGGGATTTCCGCGCTGGGCGGGCTTCAGGCACTGTCTCCCGGCGCACTGGCGACGGTCACGGGGACGAATCTGGCGTCCGCGGCCCAGGCCGCCGGGATGCCGCTGCCGCGCGTGCTCGGGAACGCGTTCGTATCGGTCGAAGGAGTGCGCGCCCCGCTGCTTTCGACGGCGGCCGGCAGCATGGAGTTTGACGTGCCGGGCGATATCCCGGTGGGCGACGCCTCAATCGTGGTTTCTTCGAACGGCGACCTGAGCGGCACGGTGGATATGGCCGTCGAAGCCGCGACACCCGCTATTTGGGCTGCTGTGCACGGCGATGGCTCGGCGGTATCGGCGGCGGACCCCGCCGTTGCCGGGGAGGCCATCTCGCTGTATGCCACCGGACTCGGCGCGGTAAACGCAGATCTGCCGCTCGGCGCCGCCGGGCCTGCCGATCCAGTGATCGCAACGGCCGGATTGCCGCAGATCCTCCTCGGCGGGGTGCCGTTGACGGTCACTTTCTCCGGGCTGGCGCCCGGGTACGTGGGACTGTATCAAGTCAACGCATCAGTCCCTTCCGCCTCGCCACAAGGCGGCTTCACCGGGCCGCTCACGCTCGTGGATAACGGACAGGCGGCGTCCTGGCAGCCGGCTCTGAAATAGCGGCTGGCCATTTTCACTCGCACGGCCGGCGCACTCGCGGTGGAAGAGGCCGGCGCCGCCGGCCATAGCCTGTTTTTCCAGCGGCAGCCCCGATTCCTTCAGCGCGCGCCAGCCGCCGTCAATTGCTTGCCTGGGCGATCATGCCGGTGTGCCTTAACCCAACTTTCGCATTTGGAGGGTTTCGCGGGAGCTAAGCCTTTCAGAATCAGTGAAGGCTACCCAAAGGTCTTCACCACAGGGAAGGGGGTCGGCGACCTATTTTGACGTGATCTGCGAGGCCTTGATCCGCAGTGGTGGTTGGGAAGGAAGCGTGATCCGAATCTGGTTCAGTAGTGCCTGTACGTCTGGCTCCGGCTGCGTGTGCCGCGGCATCACCAGCCAACGGCCATCCACCATGGGAATCCAGACCTCGACCATCTGGATCGTCGCCAGCTTTTCGAACACCGCCGCCGGCGTCAATCCCGGTGCGTGCATCATCAGGCGGTTCTTCAAAGTGACTTGCAGACTGTAAGCCAGGAACGCAATCAGCACGTGCGCATCGGCCCGATGTTCCAGTTGATGACCGATGGGCCGGATGCTCAGTTCGCTTTTCGACGAGCGGAACACACTCTCGATCTGGGTCAGTTGCACGTAGCGCGTCCACAACACCGCTGGATCTTCGCCGGTGAGGTTGCTGCGCAGCAGATAATGCCCATTGCGTTGTTCGGTGGCTTTCAGCTTGGCCTTGTCCACCTGAAACGAGAAGGTCTCGCGAGTGACCGCCTGGCCCGCTGGCGGCATCAGAATCTTCACGAACCCGAAAGCCCGGCCGGCTTCTTTCTTAGCGGCCCCGAGTTCGTCTTCGTCGAAGACCTCCAACGACCTGCGCCACGCGGCTTGCTGCTGGTCGTTGATCTCGCCCAGGTACAACACCGTCCGCTGGACGGTCCTGGAGCCCGGCAGCCGGCGATTCTCCACCACGCTGAAGTAGCGGTGAGCCTTGCCATCCTTTTTTCGCTCGGTGCAGCGCAGAAACATGGAAGCAGCAGAATGCCAGAAGTCGAGCCGAAAGAAAAGAGGGTAGGTCTTCACCCGGGCCTTCTTCGGCCTTTTCACGAGTGTCGCTGTTGCAGGCAAACCAAATATAGTTCGGCCGAGCCGCAAAAACTCGTCGAAGTGCGAAAGTCAGGCTAGGATCGCGGCTGGATATATACTGAAAGGAGCCGAAAATCCAAAATGGAAATTCCGGTTAGGTCTTCTCATCGCAAATTCAAGGAGGCACAATGAAAACCGACACTTCCCGGCGCAATTTCTTGGCCGCCGGCCTGGCTCTGCCGGCCGCCGGTCTGGCATCCACATCATCCGGCCCCGTTCCGGCTCCGCAGCCGGGGGCCCCGTCGCGCGGTAAGATCACTTACCGCGTTCTGGGCAAGACCGGCCTGAAGGTCTCAACCGTCGGCTACGGCGCCATGATCACGTCCGACGCGACGGTGATCACGCGCGCCGCCGACATGGGCATCAACTACTTCGACACTTCCCGCGGTTACTCCGGCGGCCAGAACGAGCGCATGCTGGCAGCCGGGTTGGGAGCCAAGCGGAAGGACGTCTTCATTTCGTCCAAGTGCGAGGCCAACAACAGGGCCGGCTGCCTGGCGCAGCTCGAAACCAGCCTCAAGGAGCTCAACACCGACCACCTGGACGTCTGGCTACTGCATAAATACGACACTGCGGCCGCGATCTCCGACGAACTCGTCGACGCGCTACGCACGGCCAAGCAGCAGGGCAAGGCGCGGTTCATCGGCGTGAGCACCCACGACTTGCCGGCCATCGTCGATCGCATGATCGAGTGCAAGCTGGACGTGCTCCAGACGCTGTACAGCTTCGCCTCGCCGGCGACATACGGCCCGGCCATCGAGAAGCTCCACAAAGCGGGCGTGGGCATTGTGGCTATGAAGGTCATGGCCAAGACGGCGCCCGCTCGCCAGCCCGGCCCTGCAGGGGCGCTGGCTAAGTCCGCCAATTTCGCCCCGGCGGCGCTCAAGTGGGTCCTCAAGAATCCTTCCATTGACACCACTGTCCCCAGCATGACGGATACCGACCAACTGGAACAGAACTTCCAGGTGATGGCGGAGAAGTTCACCGACGCCGACGCCAAGCTGCTGACCGCCCGCCTGGAGGAGATCACTCCTTATTTCTGCCGCAGTTGCGGCGAGTGCAGGGGCAAGTGCCCCAAAGGCCTGCCGGTATCCGACATGGTGCGTTTCGTCATGTACGCGGACGGCTACGGCCAGTTTGGGTTGGGCCGGGAGAACTTCCTGCGGATGGCCGCCGAGCACCAGGCAGTGCGGTGCGGCGACTGCGCGAGCTGCGCAGTCCGGTGCCCGCACGGCGTTGAGGTGCCACAGAGGTTGATGCGCGCCCAGGAGTTGTTCGCGTAGTCCTCGGACAGTACCGCCGGCGGGCAAATGGTCTGAAGGGGGAAAAGTATCTCAAGAGCACCCCTTTGGTGTCCCAGTGGACCCAGCACGCGGAATCGCTACCTGCCAGTGCAAAAGTGGCCGTCCCGGCTCCATTTTCCGGATGTCCGACGATCCCCCTGGAGTTGGCTCCATGATTGCGGCTTACCGTCGGCCGTGTTGAAGAGCGTCCGCCGGATTGGAAGTGGTCCTCGATCCCGATCGTCCCGGAGGTGATGCTGTCCCGGCCGTGAGCAGGACAACCTCTGCCCCTAATCCCCGGATTGCGTCCATGGCTTTCACGGCGTTTCCCCATTCCATATTCGCATCTCCCTCAAGATACACAGGCCAGTTTGGAGGGCGGCGACTGAGCTCTTTCTTTAGCACAGTCTCGAAATCCTCCCAGGCTACAAGCTGCCAGTCTACGTAGAGAATCGGGCTCATTCTGGGCTCCCCGGATTCCACCCAAACGCGTAACGGCTGTATCCCCGAGCTGCTCTGAGCCAGGACCGGTCCCAAGAGATGGATCTTCAAGCCCTGGGGGGTTGGGTGGACCCAGGACTGGATTACCCAGAGTGGGATCAACACCAGAAGATATGCGATCACTGCGAACAGCCCGAATGAAGATAGCCCTGAGAACGGCCGTCGGTCCGATGGTCTCGGCTTCCACCATAAGTGCCCGGCGGCGGTTGCTGAATGTACATAAGGCGCGACGGGCCGTGAACCCATCTGCGGTTCGCCCGGCTGCGGCCCTGGCTGAGTCAGGGAACATGCTCGGGCCAAGACTTCCAACTTCTCCCGGCGCCGCTCGATGGCCGAGCGAATGATCAGGAAAGTGCCGGCCACGGCGAAAAGCAGGGAAACGAGCGCAGCGATAGCCCCCGGGCCGCTGGCAATCCCATGCTCGCCCGTTTCGAAAACCACCAAGTGGGGCGCGCTGGCGTTGAGGCGGCTTCCGTCCTGCAAGACATCCAGATCCAGGAGGTAATGCCCCTTGCGTGCACGGAAGTAGCCCAGCGGGCGGCCCACGGTCGTGGTTCCCCAGAACCATCCGTAGTCAACATCGCTGTCGCCATGTCCTACGACCCGTTCTCCGTCGGACAGAGACCATGACAGCCCGAGCACGGAGGGGGTGCCTTCGCACTTGAAGCAGCCGAGTAAACAGGAAACCCCGTCGGAATCGAATTTCCCTTCCACTATGATTGCGACTGAGTAAGTGCCCTCTAGGTTGATCTTGAATTGTGCCGTTCGGATGTGCCCCTGCGAGAGGGAGATTGGCACGTCCAGGGGCACCCATGGACGACTGGCCGCCCAGCAAGCCCAACTGCCAAATACCACTATTCCGATCAAAATCAAGGCACATCCGATCCGAACGGTGAACGGAAGCCGTGCAATCATGTTCCGATTAGACACCGAAGAAGGCAAAAAGTGCCAGATACAAGAAGTTAACGCCGGCCTGGTCCGGTGGCTTCCCTCTGCCAATAATCTTCCTGAGCGAAGAATATGCGGATAACAAGGTTGGCCTTTCCGATGCTTGAAAAATCGACTTTCGGAAGCGCTCCGGAACTGTTTTGTGAGTTGTTTTTCAGAATTCAAGACGAGCGAGCTATGCCTGTTCCTCAACGACCTGTACAAGACAACTCAGCAACGTAATCCACACGCATGGCCCGCGCGGACCGGCGGTCTGCCCCAGCGCGCCGTCGGCCGCGGCGGCGAGCATCGGGATGAATCGAAATCTCATAGTGAAAACCGGTTGACGCCCGGCGCGAGTTCTCGGCGCGCGCCCCGCCATACAAATTCGCCCGGCACGCCCGGCGGCAGCGTGATGTTCGCGGCCATCCCCGCTCCCCGCGGTTCCAGCCGCACCTCCACCTTTCCCTTGGGATGCGGCACCGAACCCGAAACGAACTTCAGCTTGTTCAGGTGGGGCCGCACCACCACACGGCTGAAGCCGGGCGCCGCTGAGTCCACCCCCAGCACCGTCCGGAAGATCTCGATATTCGGGCTTGCGCTCCACGCGTGGCAGTCGGAACGCGATGGGCTGTTGGGCAGGTCGACGGTCTCGGCAAACGTGGTCAGCCCGCGGGCCAGCATGTCCCGCCAGTCGCCCAACTGATCCAGGTAACTGCCGCCCTCGCCCACTTTGACCAGCGCGAGGTTCATGTAGAACTTGAAAAATAGCGCCCCCTGCGCCAGCCCCGGCGCTGTCAGGGTGCGCAGCATCAGGTCGCGCGCCGGGGCGCCCGTAGTCACATCTCCCAGAACCGCCATGGTATTGGTGTGCTGCGAAAATTGCCGTTTGGCCGGCGTATCGGCGTACAGGCTCCTGCCGGCATCCCAGTAAAGCCGCTGCGCCGTTTCGCGAAGCTGCTTCTCGCGCGCCCGATAAACCTCGGAGAGCCCGCCGAGGCCCACGGCGGTTTCCAACTCCGCTGCCCAGCGGTACGCCAGCAGCAACAGCAGGTCGTAGGGCGCGGATGAGCCATCGGCTTCCTGCGGTGGCTCGCCCGAGGGCCACCCCGGCACCCAGTCGAAGTAGCGCCACCACGGCAGCAGGCCGAGCGAGCCGTCCTTCTTCTGGTACCCTTCGAAAAAGCTCAACACGGCGCGCACTCCGGGCAGCATGCGGCGGACGAAGGCCGGGTCGTCCACATACCACCAGTAATCCCGCACCATCCCGATCCACCACAGCGAGAAGCCCGGTATGTACTGCTCCGTCCGCGTCGGGTAGCGGCTCATGGTGCAGGCATCGCCCAGCCGCGAATCGTTGATCTGGTCGATGGCATTGCGCATCAGGCGCGCGTCGCCGGAATTGAAAATCGAAA
>JBAWDI010000189.1:0-2322 GCA_049590695.1 Bryobacteraceae bacterium | reverse complement strand
GGGTTGGGCATGCGGACCCCGATTTGGCGGTGGCGGCAGTGTCCGGCCGGATCGGCGGTCACCCGGATGCGTTGCTGGCGGCCTATCGCCCGGCCCTGGAAACCATCGAGCAGGTGCTGACCGCGGGCCACACCGTCAAACGGTCTTTGCTGGAACTGCCGGTCTCGCTTGGTCCGGCCGCGGGCGGCCTGGTGGAAATGCGCGGACCGTTTGCCACCGCCGCTACGCTGGCGGAGGATTTCCTGTTCGAGTACACCAACGGAATGGAAGGCCACGATCTCGGTTGGGGCCGCCTCACCGAGTCCAACCTGCGGCAGATGATGGCGCTCCATACGGCGCACGCCGACCTGACGCGGCGGACGCCGCAAATCGCGCGCACGTCGGCCTCGAACCTGCTGAGCCATGTGCTGAAGGCCATGGAACAGGCGGCGACGGGCAAGGCTGTGCCGGGCGCCATTGGCAGGCCGGGGGACCGCATGCTGGTGATCGTCGGCCACGACAGCAACCTCTCCAATATTCAGGGGACGCTGAATCTCTCGTGGCTGCTGCCGGGCGATCTTCCCAATGACACGCCTCCCGGGGGCGCACTGGTCTTCGAGTTGTGGCGCCAGGCCGCGGGCGGCGAGTATTCGGTCCGCACTTACTATACGGCCCAGACGCTGGAGCAGATGCGCCAGTCGCTGCCTCTGACGCTGGCTTCGCCTCCGGCCAAGGCGACCGTCTTCGTGCCGGGTTGCAGCACGGCCAAGGCGGGATCGCCCTGCGATTGGAAGGCGTTTCAACGGACGATTGAGGCCGCCGTCGACCCGGCGTTCGTGAAAGAGTATCGCCCCACTTGACAATTTCATTATTTCAATCATAATTGAAATAGTGAAGAAGGACACCGAACAGATCATCCGCTATGCCGACATGTTCGCGGCCATGGGGACGGAATCCCGGCTGCGCATCATGCAACTGCTGCTTTCCGCGCATCCCGACGGCATGGTTGTGGGGGAGATTCAGGACGAGCTGGAAATTTCGGCTTCCAACCTGTCCCACCATCTCGAAAAGCTGAAGCACGAGGGCCTGGTTCAGGTCAGCCGGGAAGGCACTTTCCTGCGATGCACGGCCAATACCGAGGCGCTCCAGGAATTGCTCACCTTCTTGTACGCCGAATGCTGCACCCGGAACAAAGCCGTCAAACCCAAAAAGATCTTTCGGCTTTGCCGATAGGAGAAATTCATATGAGTACCGAGAACATCGTCGAAATCGTAAAAGAGAAATACGGACAAGCCGCCCTGCGAGTGGTCCGTGGCGGCGGAAGCTGCTGTTGCGGCGCGGCTCCGTCCGACAGTCATTGCGCCGATCCCATCACGAGCAGCCTCTACGGCGCGGACGAAACCGGCCAACTGCCCGACACGGCCGTGCTGGCGAGTCTCGGGTGCGGCAACCCCACATCGCTCGCCCGGTTGAATCCGGGAGAAACGGTGCTCGACCTCGGCTCGGGCGGCGGCATCGACGTGCTTCTCTCCGCGCGGCGTGTCGGCCCCACGGGCAAGGCGTATGGCCTGGATATGACCGACGAGATGCTCGCCCTGGCGGAAGAGAACAAGCGCCAGGCCGGGGTGGCGAACGTGGAATTCCTGAAGGGGCAGATCGAGAGCATCCCGCTGCCGAACAATACCGTCGACGTCATCATCTCCAACTGCGTCATCAACCTCTCGGCCGACAAAGACCGGGTGCTCGCGGAAGCTTTTCGCGTGTTGAAACCAGGCGGCCGGCTGGCCGTATCCGATGTGGTCACGAAAGGCGCCATGCTGCCCGAGATCCGCCAGAACGTGCTCCTGTGGGTGGGGTGCGTGGCCGGTGCGCTCGAAGAGAACGAATACCGCGGCAAGCTGGCGGCGGCCGGCTTCGAGCAGATCGATGTGGAACCCACGCGCATCTACCGCATCGACGACGCCCGCGAGTTCCTTTCCGGCCAGGGAATCGATGTGGACGCCATCGCATCGGAAGTGGACGGCAAGTTCATGAGCGCGTTCATTCGCGCCGTCAAGCCCGCGTGAGAGTGCGAACATGGCGCAGCGCCTCGGATTCTTCGAGCGATACCTGACCCTGTGGGTGGCGGGGTGCATGGTGGCGGGGGTCGCCCTCGGGAAGCTTGTGCCCTCCGTTGTCCAAGCCCTTCGCGGCCTGGAATTCGGCCAGGGCAGCCAGATCAACGCGCCCATCGCGGTCCTCATCTGGCTCATGATCACGCCCATGATGATGAAGGTGGATTTCACCGCCATCCGCAACGTGGGCAGGAAGCCCGCCGGGCTGGTGGTCACGCTGATTGTGAAC
>JBAWDI010000188.1:0-9793 GCA_049590695.1 Bryobacteraceae bacterium | reverse complement strand
GCCACCGCGCAGAAACCGTTCGCGGTGATCGATGCCATTCGCAAGTTCCACGAGGTCGATTGCGCCAACATCCACCGCGGCGTGCATGAGCTGAGCCAGCGCTCCACGGCGGCTTACGAAGAGACGCGAATCAAGGCCAAGCGCTTCCTCAACGCCCGCGCCAAGAACGAGCTGATCTTCGTGCGCGGCACCACCGAAGGCATCAACCTGGTGGCCAGCAGTTGGGGCCGCAAGAACGTCAAGGCAGGCGACGAGATCGTCATCTCGACGCTCGAGCACCACTCCAACATCGTGCCCTGGCAGATGCTGTGCGAAGAGAAGGGCGCCAGGCTGCGGGTCATTCCCGTGGACGACCGCGGCGAGTTGCTCCTCGAAGAGTACGAAAAGCTCCTCGGCCCCCGCACGCGCATGGTGGCCGTCGGCCACGTCTCCAATGCCCTGGGCACCATCAATCCGGTGCGCCAGATCGTCGAGATGGCGCACCGCGCCGGCGCCCTGGCGCTGATCGATGGCGCCCAGGCCGCGCCCCACATGAAAATCGACGTGCAGGCGCTGGATGCCGACTTCTACGCTTTCTCCGGCCACAAAGTGATCGGGCCCACCGGCATTGGCATCCTCTACGGCAAGGCCCGGCTGCTGAACGCCATGCCTCCCTACCAGGGCGGCGGCGACATGATCAAGAGCGTCACCTTCGAAAAGACCGTCTACGCCGACCTGCCCTACAAGTTCGAAGCCGGCACGCCCAACATCGCCGGCGGCATCGGCCTGGGCGCGGCCTTCGATTACGTCGCGCGCATCGGCCTGGACAACATCGCCGCCTACGAGCACGAGCTGCTGCTCTACGGCACCGAGGCGCTTTCGCGCATTCCGGGCCTTCGCATCATCGGCACGGCGCGCGAGAAGGCGGCGGTGCTCTCGTTCGTCATCGACGGCATCCATCCCCACGATATCGGCACCGTGCTCGACCGGCAGGGGATTGCCGTGCGCACCGGCCACCATTGCGCGCAGCCGGTGATGGACCGTTTCGGCGTGCCCGCCACCACCCGCGCTTCGCTGGCCTTCTACAACACCTTTGCGGAGATCGACGCGCTGGCGGCCGGTCTCGCAATAGTAAAGGAGATTTTCTCCTGATGGTTGACGATCTATATCAGGAAATCATAATCGACCACAGCAAGCATCCCCGCAACTGTCACGCCATGGCGGACGCCAACCGCAAAGCCGAGGGCTACAACCCTCTCTGCGGCGACGAGTTGAAACTCTACGTCAAGATCGAAAATGACATCGTGAAGGACGTGAGCTGGGTCGGCTCGGGCTGCGCCATCTCCACCGCCTCGGCGTCTTTGATGACCGAAAGCCTGAAAGGAAAATCACGCCCAGAGGCCCTCAAGCTGCTCGAGAATTTCCACGAGCTGCTCACCACCGATACCCCCGTGACGCAGGAGCTGGGCAAGCTGGTGGTGTTTTGCGGCGTGCGCGACTACCCCGCGCGCGTCAAGTGCGCCACCCTGGCCTGGCACACGCTGAAATCCGCCCTCATGAACTCGGGCGAGCCTGTGGTGTCCACCGAATGAGTCTCCAGGACCAGGTCGTCGCCGCCCTCAAGACGGTCTACGATCCGGAGATGCCCGTCAACATCTACGAGCTCGGCCTCATCTACGATGTCGCCGTGGATGATGCAGCCGACGTCGGCCAAGTCGCCATCCGCATGACTCTGACTGCTCCCAACTGCCCCGTGGCCGGGAGCCTGCCCGCCGAGGTCGAGCGCGCCGTCCGCGCCGTCCCCGGCGTCACTGGCGTCACACTCACACTGACGTTCGATCCGCCCTGGTCCAAGGATCGAATGTCGCAAGCCGCCAAACTGGCGCTGGGCATCGACGACCTCATCCCCATCGCGAGGCTCCCCCGATGAAGCTCGGCGCCAACGAAGAATACGGCTTGCGCTGCCTGGTCCGCATCGGCTATGCGGGCCAGGGCGGAAGCCTCACCATCCCCGAAATGAGCCATGCCGAAGGCGTCTCCCCGGCCTATGCCGCCAAGATCCTGCGCGTGCTCCGCAAGGGCGGATTCGTGAAGGCCGAGCGCGGCAAAGAGGGTGGCTACACGCTGGCGCGCCCGCCCGAATCGATTGTCATCGCCGACGTCATTGGCGCTCTGGGCGGCCGCCTCTTCGAGAGCAAATTCTGCGCCGACCATTCCGGCCAGGCCCCCATCTGCACCCGTTCCGTGGATTGCTCCGTGCGTTCCCTCTGGCGCGCCGTGCAGATCGCCGTCGACCAGGTGCTGAGCCAAGCCACTCTCCGAGACCTCTTGAAGAACGAAGAAGAGATGAACTCCTGGGTGCGCACCATCCCCGGCCCGAACGGTTTGCGGTTGATCCAGTAGCGCTTGCGCCTTATCGCCGCCGCTCCGCCACAATCGTGATCTGCATGTCGCGCGCCTGCCGTACCACCTGCTGGACCACGGTGTACCGGAAGCGCTGCCACCAGGGCGGAGGCTGGGAGCGTCCCATGAAGATTTGGGTGATGCGCTGGGCGCGGGCGAACTCGGTGATGGCGCGCGGCACGTCGGCCGCTTCCACAATGTGCGTCTGAATCCGCAGGTTGCGCGCGAAGTTCATGTGGCGCTCCACGGCTTCCCGGTTCTGGGATGGCCCGCTCGCGCCGGCATCGGGCGGCGCCACGTGAATCGCCAGGCAGTCGCCCTGCAAGTAGTCGGCCACGCGCTTTCCCCTGCGAATCAGGATGGCCGATGCCGGCCGGCCCGTGAGACACACCAGCAGGCGCTCGCGGCTCGGCGGGGCGCCGCCGGAATCCGGCACGGGCGGCGTCCGCAACTTGTCTTCCACCTCGTGGGCCGTGTGCCGCATGGCCATCTCCCGCAGCGCCGCGAGATTGGTCTCGGTGAAGAAGTTCTCCATGGCCCGCTGCGCCTTATCCGGCGCATAAATTACGCCCCGCTCCAGACGGTTGCGCAACGCGCGCGGTGTCAGGTCGACCAGCACCACCTCGTCGGCCTCGTCCACCACCCAATCCGGAATGGTCTCCCGGACGCGTATTCCGGTAACGTGCCACACCTCGTCGTTCAAGCTCTCCAGATGCTGCACGTTCATGGTGGTGAGGACGTCGATGCCGGCTTCGAGCAGCGCGTGGACATCCTGCCAGCGCTTGAGCCGCTCCGATCCGGGCACGTTGGTGTGCGCGAATTCGTCGACGATGGCCACCGCCGGCCGGCGCCGTAAGACGCCGTCGGTATCCATCTCTTCGAAGCGCGCGCCGGCGTAGGAGATCACGCGCCGCGGCACCGATTCCATACCTTCGGTCTTGGCGATGGTTTCCTGGCGGCCGTGCGGCTCGAAGTACCCGATGACAATGTCCACACCCTTCTGCCGCAGTTCCTGGGCCTCTTCGAGCATGCGGTACGTCTTGCCAACCCCGGCCGCGTACCCCATGTAGACCTTGAGCCGGCCTCTGCCCGCGTGTGCCATGCCTCTTTAGGATAAACCGCCCGGCCCGCTACTTCTTCGGCCCGAAGAACGCGATCATGCCAAGCAAGGCCGTCGGCTGGCTTCTGGATCTGCCGTTGCCCTTCTGGAAGAACGGCTGGTTCGACCAGTCGTTGCGGAATTCGAGCCGGCCCAGCAACCAGTCCGCCATCTGGTATTCACCGGTTAGCGTAAATTCCTTGAGGGATTGCGCCCTGCCGGTGGAAAGGCCGTCCATATCGTCGAACCACTCGAAGCGCGGAGCGATGGCATACCTCTTGCCGACTGCGAAGCGTGCCGCGGCGGCGATGCCGGCCCACTGGCTCGCTCCCGCGCCGATGTTCTTGTCTCGCCCGTAGTCGAAGTTGACGTAGTAGCCGATCTTGTCGGTGGGCTTGACCAGCACCGTCGTGTCGTAGAGATGGCGTAGTCCCCGATTGGTGTGGTCCTTCTCGGGTCCGCCATAGTAGACGTTGGTCCAGGTGACTTTCTTCCACGCGTAAGCTCCGTTGATGCCGACCGTCTTGCCGCTGTTGTTGTCTTTGACGTTATTCCAGCCCTGCACCACCTGGACCCCGCCCGTGAAATGGGCGCCGACTGGGAACGATGCGCGGATGCCGAAGTGGTAGTACGGAATGGCCCAGGCGAAGAGCAGCGACCTTGAGTAATTCCAGTCCTGGTTCGTGGGGACCACTTCGGCGCCGGCGGACGACCAGAACTCGCCGGCGTCCACTTCGATGCCACGCCATGACTTCGGCTTCAGGCTGACATAAGCCTGCTGGATGTACTTCATCTCATCCGGGGCTTTGTCGGTGGCGTGGATGACATCGAAGGCTTGTCCGAACCCGGCGTCAAGATGGAATCCGACGGGAGCGGGCCCGTGGTCGATGGTAAGCAAGCCCATGCTGAGGTGCGCGGTATCGGCGCGCACATCGAAGTTGCGGAGGCCGTTGAATCCGGATGCGGGGTTGTTGAAGTTCCCGTCCACGTAGCCGTCGGCCAGCAAGCTGAAGTCGGTGCCCCAGTGCGTCCACGGCGACGGTACAGGAGTGGCCGCGGGCTGAGCGGCCAGCGATCCGGCTAAGAGAAGGGTTGCGCCGATCCCCCGCATGTCAACGCGGCGGCGCGGCCTGGTCGAGCGCGCGGTTGATTGCGAGCACGTTCACACGGGGCTCGCCCAGAAATCCGAGGTCGCGCCCTTGGGTGTGTGCCGCAATGAGATCCTGGACCTGCTCCACCGGGATGCCGCGCGCCTTGGCGATGCGCGCTGCCTGAGCTTCGGCCGAGGCGGGGCTGATGTCCGGATCGAGGCCGCTGCCGGACGACGTCACCAGGTCGGCCGGAATCGGCCCGGTGTAGTCCGGGTTGTTCTTGCGGAAGGACGCCACGGAATCCTTCACCCGGTCGGCCAGCTTCTGGCTGGTTGGGCCGAGATTGGAGGCGCCGGAAGCCGTGGGATCGTACCCGTCGTTGCCGGCCGCGGAGGGCCGGGGTTGGAAGTACTCGGGCCGCTTGAAGTTCTGCCCGATCAGTTCGGAGCCGATGGCATGGCCATTGGCCACGACCAGGCTGCCGTTGGCCCTGGCGGGGAAGAGGGCCTGGCACAGCCCGGTCACCACGCCGGGGTAGAGCAGGCCGGTCAGGACCGTCAGCACCAGCATCATTCTGAAACCCGTTCCAAGTTGCCGCCACATATTCTCCTCCTTACGCCAGCCTCAGCCACCCCAGTAGCACGTCGATCAACCAGATGCAGGGGAAGGGCGCAATGAAACCGCCCAGCCCATAGATCCACAGGTTGCGGCGCAGCATCTCAGCCGCGCTTTGCGGCTTGTACTTCACGCCCCGCAACGCGAGCGGCACCAGAGCCACAATGATCAACGCATTGAAGATCACCGCGGCGAGCACCGCGCTTTGGGGAGTGTGCAGGTGCATGATGTTGAGCGCGGCCAGCGGCGGGTAGGTTGCCATGAACATCGCCGGGATGATGGCGAAGTACTTGGAGACGTCGTTCATGATCGAGAACGTCGTCAACGCGCCGCGCGTAATCAGCAGTTGCTTCCCGATGGCGACCACCTCGATCAGCTTGGTCGGGTTGCTGTCGAGATCCACCATGTTCCCGGCTTCCTTGGCGGCCATGGTGCCGGTGTTCATGGCCAGGCCCACGTCGGCCTGGGCCAGCGCGGGGGCGTCGTTGGTGCCGTCACCGGTCATGGCCACCATGCGTCCGCCCGCCTGTTCCTTGCGGATGTACTCCAGTTTGTCGGTCGGTGTCGCCTGGGCGAGAAAGTCGTCCACGCCCGCTTCCTCGGCGATGGCTGCCGCGGTCAACGGGTTGTCGCCGGTGACCATCACCGAGCGAATCCCCATGGCCCGCAACTGCGCGATGCGCTCCTTCATTCCGCCCTTGACGATGTCCTTGAGGTGGACGATGCCGAGCAGCTTTGCTCCGTCGGCCACCGCCAGCGGGGTGCCGCCGGTCCGCGAGATGCGATCGGCGGCGTCGGTGAAGCCCAGCGGGACGGCGCCGCCTTCTTCCTGCACGAACTTCAAGATGGCGTCGGTCGCGCCCTTTCGAAGGCTCCTGCCATCGATGTCCACACCGCTCATCCGGGTGTAGGCGGAAAACGGGATGAAGTGCGCCTCGTGCTCCGCCACCTCGCGGCCGCGGATATTGTACTTCTGCTTGGCGAGAACCACGATCGACCGGCCCTCGGGCGTTTCGTCCGCCAGACTGGAAAGCTGAGCGGCGTCGGCCAGGTCCTTCTCGGTCGCGCCGTTGACGGGCAGGAAGGCCACGGCCTGCCGGTTGCCGAGGGTGATGGTGCCGGTCTTGTCCAGCAGAAGCGTGTTGACGTCGCCGGCCGCCTCCACGGCCTTGCCGCTCATCGCCAGCACGTTGTGCTGCATCACGCGGTCCATGCCCGCGATTCCGATGGCCGAGAGCAGCCCGCCGATGGTGGTGGGGATCAGGCATACCAGCAAGGCCACGTAGACCGCGATGCTGGGCACGCTCCCCGTCCCGGCGGAGTTGACGCTGTAGATGGCGTAAGGGATCAGGGTGGCCACGGCGAACAGGAAGATGAGCGTGAGGCCCGCGATCAGGATGTTCAGGGCGATCTCGTTGGGCGTTTTCTGCCGCTGGGCGCCTTCCACCAGCGCAATCATGCGATCCAGGAAGGTCTCACCGGGGTTCGAGGTGATCCTGATCCGGACTTGATCCGACAGGACCTTGGTGCCCCCGGTGACGGCGCTGCGGTCGCCGCCCGATTCGCGAATCACCGGGGCGCTCTCACCGGTGATGACGGACTCATCGACCATGGCGATGCCGTCGATGACGTCGCCATCCCCCGGAATCAGTTCGCCCTCGCTGCAGATCACCACATCTCCGCAGCGCAGCTTGGAGGACGGGACCTGCTCGGTGCCCCCGTTCCGGACGCGGTTGGCCAGCGCATCGGTCTTGGTCTTGCGCAGCGAGTCCGCCTGGGCCTTGCCCCGGGCTTCCGCCATGGCCTCGGCGAAGGTCGCAAAGAGGACCGTGAACCACAGCCACAGATCGATCTGCAGCTCGAATGCCAGGTTGTGCGCGCCGATGAAAGCATCGCGAACCAGGAACACGGTGGTCAGCGCGGCGCCCACTTCCACCACGAAAATCACGGGGTTCTTCATGAGCGTGACGGGATTCAGCTTGCCAAACGAACCCTTCACGGCGCGGCGGAGAATCTCGGGGTCGAACAGCGGGCGGGAGCGCACCCCCTTCTTGGGAATGAGCATCGTCGAATCTTCCGTCGCACGAGGAGGAGTCAAAGTCGTTGTCATCGGTCAGCTCCAGATTGGAAACATCACAAAGGAGAACAGTTTTCCCCCGTGCATGAGGAAATGCTCCACGATGGGGCCTAGCGCCAGCGCCGGGAAGAAGGTCAGGGCGCCGACCACCACCACGGTGGCCGCCAGCAGGCCTATAAAGAGGGGCCCGTGCGTGGGAAACGTGCCGCTGGAGGATGGCACCTTCTTCTGCGCCGCCAGGCTGCCCGCGACGGCCAGAAGAGGAATGATGAACATGAAGCGTCCGAACTGCATGGCCAGCCCGGTGGTGATGTTGAACCAGGGGCTATTGGCATTGATGCCGGCGAAAGCGCTGCCGTTGTTCTCCGAAGCGCTCGAGTAGGCGTACAGCATCTCGCTGAAACCGTGCGGCCCCGAGTTGGCCAGGTTCGTAATGGCGGGCCCGGTGGCGTTCCAATAGCTGCCCTTCGCGAACGGCATGACGATACTAACCGCCGTGAACACGAGGATCAGGAACGATGTCGCCAGAATGGGCAGCATCGCCATCTTGACCTCCTTCTGCTGGATCTTCTTTCCGAGATACTCCGGCGTTCTGCCCACCATCAGCCCGGCAATGAAGACCGCGACGATGGCATAGAGCAGCATGCCGTACAAACCCGAACCGACACCTCCGAAGATCACCTCGTCGGTCTGGATGTTGAACATGGGGACAAGGCCGCCGATGGGGGTGAAGCTCTCATGAAAGCTGTTGACAGCGCCGCAGCTCGCATCGGTGGTTACGGTGGCGAACAAGGCCGACGACGCGATACCGAAGCGGGTTTCCTTTCCCTCCATGTTGCCGCCGGCTTGCCCGGCGGTGGAGGCGCTTTCCAGGCCGAGTCTGGTCAGGATGGGGTTCCCGGCCTGCTCGAAGCCATAGCAGACGAAGACGCCGATGAGAAACATGGCCGCCATGGCGCCGAAGATGGCCCATCCCTGCCGCGTATCTCCCACCATGCGGCCGAACGTATAGGTAAGCCCGGCCGGGATCGTGAAGATCAGGATCACCTGGAGGAAGTTGGTGAGCGGTGTCGGGTTCTCATAGGGGTGCGCGGAGTTGGCGTTGAAAAACCCGCCGCCGTTGGTCCCCAGCATCTTGATGGCTTCCTGAGAGGCGACGGGACCTTGCGGAATAGTCTGGGTGGTTCCTTCGAGAGTCTTGACGGTGGCGTAAGAGTGGAAGTTCTGGATGGCGCCCTGGGAGCAGAGCAGCAGCGCGGCGGCCAGAGAAATCGGCAGGAGCACATAGAGTGTCGCGCGCGTGAGGTCCACCCAGAAGTTGCCGATCTTGTCGGTCTGATGGCGGGCAAAGCCTCGCATAATGGCCACCGCGGCGGCGATGCCCACTGCCGCCGAGGCGAAGTTCTGCACCGTAAGGGCGGCCATCTGGACGAAATAGCTCAGCGTCGATTCACCGCTGTAGGCCTGCCAGTTGGTGTTCGTTACGAAGCTGATGGCGGTGTTGTAGGCCAGGTCGGGCGATACCAGCTTTCCGCCGAAGGCCTGCGGGTTCAGCGGCAGAATGCCTTGCAGCCTCTGGAATACATACACGAACAGGAAGGCGCATACGCTGAACCACAGCAGCCCCGCGGCGTACTGAGTCCAGCGCTGTTCGGCCTCTTCCCGGATGCCGCATAGTTTGTAGATCAGCGACTCCACGGGGCGGAGGACGGGGTGCAAAAACGTGCGCTCTCCCTGGAACAGCCTGGCCATGAAGAGGCCCAGCGGTTTCGTGAGAAGAACCACGATGCCGAAGTATACGGCGATTTGGAGAACTCCTGTGCTTGTCATGTGCCCCTCAAAACCTCTCCGGACGCAGCAACGCCACTGTCAAATACACCAGCAGAAACAGCGCTGTAATGCCTGAAAGCAGGTAGTCCATAAGCATCCTCCTTACAACCGCTCGCAACCTTTCGTGATGGCCCACAGCACGGCGAAGCCGGCCAGGCCGATCAAGATGTAGAAACCGTCAAGCATAGGTCACCTATTCGACGTGCAACAGCACCACTTTATGCCCGTCCCGAGCCAGGGTGCGGGCCAGTCTCTCTTCCTCGGTGCGCCACCAATGTTTCCGGGCGCCCAGCAACACGATGGATTCCGGCTTCAGGACGTGACAAAAACCTTCGGTGCGGCCTCGCGCCAACACCACCTGCGGGTTGACGGGCAGCGGGCAGCGGCTGGCAAGATCGACGAGTTGCTCCACCAGATAGGCGTGCACCGCCGCCGGGCATCCGAACTGCGCGGGATACGGCACGGTATGTACAGCCACCAGCGTCAGCCTGGCATTCAACCCCGCGGTCAAGGCGACGGCGCGTTTGAGCAGCGCATCGGTTACAGCCCATTCCGTGTAGGGCACCACAACCTCGAGCTCTTCGGCGAAGCCATCCGTCTCGAGAGTTCCCGGATCGATTCGAAGCCTATCCTGAATGTCCATGCTTCAAGAGTAGGATGCGGCGCATAAGGAAGTCGTAAAGAAAGGATCAGGATTGA
>JBAWDI010000187.1:0-3537 GCA_049590695.1 Bryobacteraceae bacterium | reverse complement strand
CATGCTCCGGGTCAAACAGGCCAACGATCTCAACTTCTTCACTGCCAAACCGACCTCACCGCTCCCACCTCTGCCAGGATGCCAGTTTTTCATGAAATTTCGCGGGCCGAAGGCCCATCCCAACAGGTCACGCGGTGCGTTGCGGCTGACCGCGTGTCACGCAACTGCAGCGAGATTCGCGGTTTGCCTGTCCAACTGAAGCAGGAGACGCTGAATCGTCTTTACCTCGTGCTCCTCGAAATACGGCTCACCGCATTGGCCGCACACCCAGGCCGGAACCGCTTCTAATGACAGGTGATATCCCTTGCGGTCAATATGAAAAGGCGCCTGACCTCTTCTCATTTTCCCTTGGCAGTGCATGCATTTCATGAAGGTCTCCTGATTCTGAACCCCGAATCCCATTCGTCTCTTTCCGGGACGTACGCGGTAATGATGGCAAGGTATTCCCCCCTGGGAGCGCAGACCACGTGAATCTTTCGGCCGGCCTCGCCCGTGCCCAATATCAGGCAGCTACGGCCGCGCGCGTCCTCCGGATAGTCCTCTATGATCTCTCCCCGCAAGACAACGCGACGCACCTCTTGCACACTGATCATTCTATCCGGGCGGGACATTTGTCTGACAGCGTGGGGAAGGAACAGCAGCATCTTCCGGGCGGCAGCGTTGACCAAGGGCGCGATTTCGCTCATATGTTCCCGGCCCTCACGGGTCCCCCTGGCCCCCTCACTTGCGCTTCCCCTTGGCCCCCGTCATCTGCTTGATGAACTCCGCTTCCTCGGGCCGGTAGGGTTTCCCATCGAAGGTCAAGATGTCGTGGAACCACACGGCCGGCTCGCGGTCGGTGTACGGTTTCTGCCAGGAATCCCAAGGCAGGTTGGTCTGCGTTTTGCCCGCGACAAAGCCCCAATTGTAGGCCGCCACCTTGTACTTCTTGGCCACCGGCAGGATACCCTGGAAGGTGCTCTGGTTGGGGCGCGCCATGTACTCCGTGCACAGAATCGGCCGGTTGTAAGCCTGCAACCAGTGGACTCGCTTTTCGAACTCTTCCGGCGAGCCGTAGTTGTGAAACGAAATCACGTCGGAAAGCTCGATCTGCATTTTTTCCATCGGCGTCAGCTTATCCGGCGCGGACCAGTCGCCCTTCCACAGGCCGCTCGTCAATGGTTGCGTCGGGACCCCCGCGCGCACCCATTCAAATGCCGTCGGCAGCACGGCCATCACCGCTTCACGCTCACCGGGGGGCTCGGCGGTTCCATAGCTCCCAGCGTTCGTGTTGTCCGGCTCGTTCCAGACGTCCCAGGCGAGGATCCGCTTGTCACCCGCGAAAGTCCGCACCACGTCTTGTGCGTAGTTTAGAAAACGCTCGCGCAAAGCCGGGTCCAGCAGCTCTTTGGCTCCGGGACTCTGCACCCACCCGGAATTGTGCACGCCGGGCCTCGGCACCGGCTGTGTTCCCGGTTGTGGAAACGGGTCCCAACAGGAATCGAACAGGACCAATATGGGCCTGATCCCGTGCTTCTCCGCAATCCCCAGAAACCGGGAGATCCGCCTCTCGAAGCCGCCGGCGTCCTGCTGCCACGGCAGGTCGTGGAGGAACACCCGCATGGTGTTCATTCCCAGATCTTGCGCCCAGGTCAGCTCCAGGTTGATCCTGGCCGGATCGAATGTATCGGCCTGCCACATCTCCAGTTGGTTGATGGCGGTGGCGGGGATGTAGTTGCTGCCCACCAGCCAGGGTTGTTTCCGGTACCAGTCGTTGGCGGCCTTCTCGGACCACCGCCCGGACTGCGCCATGGCGGCCGTGATCGGGAGCAGCAAAACAGCGATCGGCAAATATCTGGTCGGTGCGGTCATGCTTCTATTTTGAACGCTTCGGGCCGGAATTTGGTAAAATAAAAGTGCCTTTTGGTCGTCCCGCGAAACTTGGCTCGATCCATTTGCCTGGCGTAGCCCGCACAATCAGAAAGTAGAAGTGAAGTTCGAGGAAACAACGTGAAAAACATCTTTGTAGGCAATCTGGATTTCGCGGCGACGGAATCGGCCATTCGGTCGCTGTTTGAAGCTTATGGGGCAGTGGAGCGCGTCAACCTGGTCACCGACCGGGATACCGGGCGCCCGCGCGGCTTCGCGTTCGTGGAAATGACGGATTCCGCTGCGGCGGACAACGCCATTGCGGCTCTCAACGGGACCGAAATGGGCGGCCGGAAACTCAACATCAATGAGGCCCGGCCCAAGGGCGAAGGGGGCCGGGGCGGCTCTGGCGGAGGCTTCCGCCGCGAAGGCGGCGGCGGACCCAGGCAACGGCGCGAGCCTCGCTGGTAATTTATCTCGCGTCATGGCGCGGCTGGCCTCAAATGCCGGCCGCGGATCGGGAGCGGATCTCATGGGTATGCGTTCGGGCACTACATTCAAGAAACGGCAGAAAGAGCTCGCGCGAATGGAAAAACAGCGCGACAAGGCGGCCAGGAGAATCCAGCGCAAAGCTGAAAAACTCTCCGGCGAATCCCCGCGCACACCATCGGATGAGCTTGGCGAACCGCTCGACGGCCCCGCGCCGCCCGATGAAGTCTCAATGCCGGCTGTCGAATAAAGTGGATCCGCATTCCTGGCCGGCCGCGGGAGCTTACCGGGATGTTCTAGGAGTCAGCCTGGAAGTGGAGAAAGTCATGCAGCTACGGTACATGGGGTTCGATCAGAGTAAGGCAGTCCGGACCTACAGGTTTGACAGCATAGTGGACCGGGCGCCAGCCGTTCGGTACATCGTCGCCGTTGATCTGACGCTCTTCCTCAAGCACCACGTCGGCATACAAGAGGGGCCCTCTCTCTGTGCCCGAAAGCTGGCCTCCGACCTCGAGACCCTCCAGCAGCGCGAGCACACTCTCACCAGCGAGGACTTGCTGGCCTACGTCACCGCGCGGACAGAAGCCGAAGCGCGCAAGGCCGCTGCCCGAAAACCGGGCATCCGCCGCCGCGGTCCGGTTCGCCACGACGCCTGGGGAAACCCGGCCAGCGCAGTCAACGCAGCCGTTGGCGTGGCGCCCTTGGCGCACAACGGAAAGTAGGCGCCGGGCATGCCCGGCCCGTACAAAGTCGGCTTTGTCAGCCTGGGCTGTCCCAAGAACCTGGTCGATAGTGAAGTCATGATGGGCCAACTGGTGGCCAGGGGCCACGAGTTGACGCCGCACCCCGCCGAAGCCGATGTCCTGGTAGTCAACACCTGCGGTTTCATCGACCCCGCCAAAAAGGAATCGGTCGAGGCTATCCTCGAGATGGCCGAATTCAAGAAGAGCGGACGAGCCCGCAAGCTGATTGTGGCGGGTTGCCTGGTGGAACGCTACCGCGACGCCATCCGCCAGCAAATCCCCGAGGTCGATGCCATTATCGGCACCAATGACCTGGATAGCATCGTGGCCGTGTGCGAAGGCATGGAAGCGCCGCGGATTCCACCCGGGCCCTACCTGTATCACGACCTCACGCCGCGCGTGCTCTCCACTCCGCGCCATTTCGCTTACATCAAAATCGCGGAAGGCTGCGACCATC
>JBAWDI010000186.1:0-7195 GCA_049590695.1 Bryobacteraceae bacterium | reverse complement strand
GCCATCCGCGCGATGGCGCCGAACGGCGGCATCTCAAACAGGCGCGCGCTCCTGGACCACACCATCACCGGAAGGTCCGGCGCCGCCAGCGGCAGCACCACCGATGGCAAATCGGCCAGCGCCGCGTCCGAAGCCGTGATCTCGATCTGTTCACAGCAGATCTGCCGCCGCTCGCCGAACGGCATCCAGCACTGGGCATACACGCGTTCAGACAGCGCGCGCTCGCCCGCGCCACTCAATCGGACCACAATCGTGCGAGCCGGATGCTCCGGCATCAGCGCCGCAATCGTCTCCTCCAACTCCGCGTCGTCGCCGCTCGCTTCCGCCAGCACCACCAGGGTCAAGGTGCAGGCACGCAGCACGCTACCCAGCGTGGCCCACAAATCCGCCAGCTCGCGCAGAATGTGTTCGGGCGCCACGGCGGCCACTACGGCTTCCTCCACGCGTGCCCGCGCCGCGCCAGCATCTCATCGGCGGTCGCCGGTCCCCACGTTCCCGCCGCGTAGTTCGGAAAGTCGAATTTGGTTTCGCGCCACACGTTCTGAATCGGCTCGATTACGCTCCAGCTCGCCTCCACCATGTCCTGGCGCGTGTACAGCGTGGCGTCGCCCATGATGGCGTCCAGCAGCAGCGTCTCGTATGCCGAAGGCGAGCGCTCTCCGAAACTCGACCCGTAATTGAAATCCATCGACACCGGCCGCAGCGTCATTCCCGCCCCCGGCCGCTTCGACAGAAACTTCAGCGAAATGCCCTCCTCCGGCTGGATGCGCACAATCAGCAGGTTCGGCGCGCTCTCCCCGCCGTCCGCATCGAAGATGTGGAGCGGCGCCGGATTGAATTCCACGGCGATCTCGGTGACGCGCTTGGGCATCCGTTTGCCCGTCCGCACGTAGAACGGCACGCCCGCCCACCGCCAGTTCTCCACGAAAAACGTGGCCGCCGCATACGTGTCCGTCGGCGATTGCGCGTCCACCCCAGGCTCCTGCCGGAACCCCGCGATCTCCTGCCCGCCCACGCGCGCCGGCCCGTATTGCCCCGCCACGGAATTCCGGCGGACCTCGTCCGGCGTCATCGCGCGCATCGACCGCAGCAACTTCGACTTCTCATCCCGTACCGAGGTCGCTCTAAAACTGGCCACCGGCTCCATCGCAATCGTGGCCATCACTTGCAACAGGTGGTTCTGGATCATGTCCGCCAGCGCGCCCGCTTCCTGGTAGTACGCGCCGCGCCCTTCCACCCCGATGGATTCCGCCCCCGTGATCTGCACGTGGTTCACGTACCGCCGGTTCCACAGCGGTTCGAAGATCCCGTTGCCAAACCGGAACGCCAGGATATTCTGCACGGTCTCTTTGCCCAGGTAGTGATCGATGCGGTAGACGTCCGATTCGTTGAATACCTCGTGCAGCCGGCCGCTCAATTCCCGCGCGCTGGCCAGGTCGTGCCCGAACGGTTTCTCCACCACCAGCCTGCGCCACCCGCCGCCCTTGCCCAGGCCCGCCGAGCTCAGTCCCAGGGTCGCCTGCGCGTATTGGCTGGGTTGCGTCGAAAGGTAAAACAGCGCGTTCCCACCCGTATGCCGCTCGCTTTCGACGACCGCCAGTTTCTGCCCGAGCCGTTGGTACAGGGCCGCGTCGCGGATGTCCCCCGCCACGTAATAGAGCCCGCGAGCGAACGCCGCCCACACATCCGCATCGACGGCGGTGTCTTCGGAAAACTGCTTCACCGATTCCAGCATCTTGTCGCGGAACTGGTCGCCGGTGAGTGGCGTGCGCGAGATGCCGATCACCGCGAACCCCGCCGAAAGCCGGCGGTCGTACGCCAGCCGGTAGAGGGCGGGCATGAGCTTGCGCTTGGTGAGGTCCCCGTTGGCGCCGAAAATCACGATGGCGCATTCCGGCGCCTGCCGTTCAAACCGCAGCGGATCCTGAAAAGGATTTGCGATACCCATTAAGTCCAAAATAGCACGCCCGCCACGCGCGCCCGGCAGGCAAGCCCCTGTTTGATATAATGGCCACTAGAGTGACCACATGAGGATCAGCACAGTCCGTGAATTTCGTGACAACGCCACGGGTCTGTTGCGCTCCAAGGACCCCATACTTGTCACACGTCGCGGCAAACTGGCCGGGATCTTCTTCCCCCGGCCGGAGACCACGCTGCCCATCGAGTTGAAGCGGGAGCTGTTCTCCGTACTGAGCGCTGAAGTGGGCCGCCAGATCAAGAAGCGGGGACTCGCCGAAAAAGACATCCTCGAAGACTTCCAATCCTGGCGGAAGAGCCGTCGTGAGACTGGCCGCTGACGCTAACGTCCTGCTCTCCGCCGTCCTGGGCGGACGCGCCAGGGCAGTCTTGGAGCATCCCACCGTGGAGGAGATCTTCACCGCCGAGGCTACACTGGCCGAGGTACAGGAATATGCGCCCGTGCTGGCCAAGAAGAAGCGCCTGTCTACCGACCTCGTCCTCCTGGCCGCGGCTACGCTTCCCGTAACGGTAGTAGACTCGTCAGTCTACGTAAGGTCTGTCTCGGAAGCCCGGCGGCGGATTGGCCGCCGCGACCCGGACGACATCGACATTCTGGCGTTGGCACTGCACTTCGGCTTGCCCATCTGGTCAAACGACAACGACTTTGAAACCGCCGGAGTCGAGTGGTATACCACGGCCGATCTGCTTGCCAGACTCCGGCCCTGAGCGGGCTCCCGGCTCCCCAAAAACACAGGCCGCCGGCGTTCCCTGCCTGCGCTGGCGCAAGGAAGCCCTAACTTGTCGTGTTAATATAACTCTGTAACGTTTGCACAACACATATGTCCAGACGCATGCAGGAGATGCTTTTCTCTCTTTCCGGTTTGATGCTCGTCGCCACGCTCTGTTTCGGACAGGCCGGCCGGGCTGAGCTCTTTGGGACCATTCGCGATCCTTCGGGGCTTCCGGTGCCCACGGCCAAAGTCGCGGCCGAGGATCAGGCCACGATGGCCCGGTATCCCGTCGTGTCGGACGAGCGCGGCGAGTATCACATCGTGGGTTTGCCCGCCGGCCGCTACGTGCTTACGGTCGAGCAGCCGGGCTTCCACATCTATCGCCAGTCGGGCATCACACTGCGATTGGCGGATCGGACCGCGATCGATGTGCAGCTCGAGGTCGGCCCGCGTTCTCAATCCGTCGATGTCACCGCCGCGGCTTCCCTGCTGCAGACCGCCAGCGGAGACGTGAGTCAGAACGTGGATGCGCAGAAAATATCCACGCTGCCTCTGGATGGACGCAACTTCATTCCCTTGGTCACACTGTCTCCGGGCGTGGCGCTTCCCAACGGCCAGTTCCTGCCGCGAATCAACGGCAGCCGCCCGCGCACCAACGAGTATATCTACGACGGCATCAGCGTGCTGCAACCGGAGCCGGGGCAGGTGGTCTACTACCCGATCGTAGACGGCATGGCCGAATTCAAACTCAACGTCAACGCGTATTCTCCCGAGCATGGCCGTTCCAACGGCGGCACTGTAGTGGTGATTGGAAAGTCCGGAAGCAATCAGTTCCACGGAAGCCTGTTTGAGTTCTTCCGCAACGAGGCGCTCAATGCGCGCAACCTGTTCGCGCAGCCCGGACCGAATCCGGAATTCCGGCGGAATCAGTATGGCGCGACTTTCGGCGGACCCGTCCAGAAAAACGCGACGTTCTTCTTTGCGGATTGGCAAGGCACGCGGCTGCGCACGGGCATCACGCGATTCAGCGTGGTTCCCACGCTGGCCCAGCGCCAGGGTATCTTCACCCAATCGATATTCGATCCCGCGTCCTCGCCCAGAACTCTGTTCCCGAACAATACGATCCCCGCCAGCCGCTTCGATCCCATCTCGAGCCAGGTTTTGCAACATTACCCGCTGCCCAACGTGGCGGGTGCCAACAACTACGTCCGCACCGCTACCGAACCCGACAATCAGGACCAGGCCGACTTCCGGCTCGACCGTTACTTCGGCGAAAAGCATCGGATTTTCGGCCGCTACTCCTTCTTCCACGACAACGACAACCCCGTCACCCCCTTGCCGGACGGCAGCGGAAGTCTCACCTCCGGAGTCATCGGGCACGCCATCACGCGCGGCGACGCCTTCGCCGGCGACTACGACTGGATACCCTCGCCTTCCGCTCTGAACCAGTTTCGGCTCGGCTATTCCAAGCGCGATCTCGATCAGACCTCGCTTCAAAACGGTGGCATCGCGGTGCCCGGCCTGCCGGCCAATTCCTTCGCATCGGTGTTGCCCATCTTCACCGTCGCCGGATTCCAGCAGATCGGCCCGACCACCGCCGCGAACTCCAATTTCACGACCTCCGTCACGGAGTTCCTCGACACGTTTACCCTCGTGCGCGGCCGCCACACGTTTAAGTTCGGAACGGATATCCGGCGCGAAGCACTGGACGTTCTGAACCCGCCCAATCCAACGGGATCGTTCGCCTTTACCACGACCGGCACCAATAACTCCACGGTTTCCGGAAGCGGAAATGCGTTGGCCTCGCTCCTGCTGGGACAGGTGAACGCGTTCACCATCGACATCCAAAAACAAGTGATTCAACCGCGCGCGCATGTCGCCGAATTCTTCATCGGCGACGACTGGATGGTTTCGCCGCGGCTCACGCTCAACATCGGCACCCGCTACACGCTCAACTTCCCATCCACGGAGGTTCACAATCAGGGCGCGATCTTCAACTTGAACACGCAGGTTCTGGATTTTCCCCACACCGCCCGCGAACTGGAGTGCTGCGACTTCGGCCCGCGCGTGGGATTGGCTTACCGGATTGCCGACCACTGGGTGGTCCGCGCCGGCTATGGCATCATCTACTTCGAGCAGTCCGGAATCACGACGCCGTTCACCATCCCGCAGTTTCCCTTCATTCAAACGGTGGGTCAGCAATCGCCGGACAACGTGAACGCCGCATTCACCCTATCGAGCGGACCCACGGTTCAGGTCACTGCGCCGAATCCGAACTCCGGCCTCGGGCAGGGTGTATTTGGCGTGGATCGCAACAACGGTTCCGGTTATTCGCAGCAGCGGAACTTCACGGTCGAAAGAACAATCGGAACAAACTGGAATGTCGAGGTCTCGTACCTTGGCTCGAAGAACACGCGCCTCGGCATACCCGACGCGAATATCAACCAGCTCCCCTCGCAGTACCTTTCCATGGGCGCGGCGCTGTTGACCAAGGTGCCGAATCCGTACTACGGACAGATTCCGGCCTCCTCGTCCCTGGGAGGCGCCACCATCGCCCAACAACAATTGCTGCGGCCATACCCACGCTTCACCACCGTAGCTCTGTTTCGCGACAATGTGGGCAACTCCGGCTACAACGCCGCCGCGGCGAAACTGGAGAAGCGGTTGTCGCATGGTCTTACGATCAGCGCCGCCTGCACTCTTTCCAAACTGATTGACGACGCTTCCAGCGTCTTTTCGCAGACGATTTTTACCGGCCCCGTTCTCAATAGCACGGGCGCGGCGGACGCCTACAACCGCCACCTCGAGAAGGATGTATCGAGTGGCGACATTCCCCGCGTTTTCGCACTGGGCTGGGTCTACGAGATTCCCCGCGTTTGGAGGATCGCCGGCTGGCAGATCGCGGGCATTGTCCGCGTGCAGTCCGGCGACGCAGTGGCGGTCACGCAGGCTACCAACAACAACTCCAGCCTGGGTTTTGCGGTGCAAAGGCCCAACCGAATCGCCAACCCCAACCAGTTTAACGGCCGCAGCGTGGCCGAGTACTTTAACACCGCGGCCTTCACCGCCGCGCCGCAGTTCGTCATCGGAACCAGTTCCCGCAACCCGGTTCGCGGGCCCGGCCTTCAGGATGCGGATTTGATGATCGGAAAGACGTTTCGTATCGCGGAGCGCGTGAACCTGGAATTCCGCGCGGAAGCGTTCAATGTCTCGAACACCCCTCCGTTGAACGACCCCAACGGGAGCTTTGGAAGCGCGGCGTTCGGCTCCATCGCCAGCGCGGGCAATCCCCGCGATTTCGAATTCGTTGGTAAGGTCCACTTCTAGCTGTAAAATAGATCGATGGCGGAAAATCAATCCGGCGCCCGGCCGGCCGAGTCCTTTGAAGCTTCGCTCGACGAGCTCGAACGGGTCGTCAAGGAACTGGAAGCCGGCGACCTCTCGCTCGAGCGCTCCCTCGAGCTGTTTGAACGCGGCATGCGCCTCAGCGATGCCTGCCGCAAGCAACTTGAGGAGGCCGAGACTCGCGTCGAGATGCTGATCCGCAAAGAGGGCAAGATCGCCGCCGAGCCGTTCCGCCTCGAGAAACCCGAGAAAGCATGACCCTGCGCGAATACCTCGCCCAGCAACAACGACTGGTGGATTCGGAACTCGACCGCCTGGTCCCTCCGGAAACGACGCCCCCGGAAACCATCCATCGCGCCATGCGCTACAGCCTCTTCGCCGGCGGCAAGCGCATTCGCCCCATACTATGCATCGAAGCCGCGCACGCCGTCTGCGCTTCAGCCGATGGCGTGGTCGCGGCCGCCTGCTCGCTCGAACTCGTCCACACCTACTCGCTGATCCACGACGACCTGCCCGCGCTCGATAACGACGACTATCGCCGCGGTAAGCTCACCAACCACAAAGTCTTCGGCGAAGCCATGGCCATCCTGGCCGGCGACGCGCTGCTCACCTTCGCGTTTCAGGTTCTCGCCGGATTGAACACCGCCGATGACCGCAAGGTCCGTCTGATTGCCGAACTCTCCGCCGCTTCCGGCACGGTCGCCGGCATGATCGGCGGGCAGGTGGCCGACCTCGAAGGCGAGGGCAAGCCTCCCGAACCGCGGTTGCTCGAGACCATCCACCGCGCCAAGACCGGGGCCTTGCTGCGCGCCAGCCTGCGGCTCGGCGCCATCTACGCGGGAGCCGGCGACGGCCAGTACGCCGCGCTCTCCCGCTTCGGCGAACACGTCGGCCTGGCGTTCCAGATTGTGGATGATATCCTCGACGTGGAAGAGTCCTCCGAAGCGCTCGGAAAAACCGCCGGCAAGGACGCGCAACAGGGCAAGATCACGTTTCCCGCGGTCTATGGCCTCGAAACCTCGCGCCGCATGGCCGAAGAGGAGTGCGCGCGCGCCCACCAGGTGCTGGAACCGTTCGGCGAGCGCGTGGCGCGCCTGCACGAGATCGCCGACCACATTGTCCATCGCAAGTCATGAAGAGTGGAGAGGGCAAGCTAAAGC
>JBAWDI010000185.1:0-2578 GCA_049590695.1 Bryobacteraceae bacterium | reverse complement strand
CGGCCACAGCGGCCAGGGTCTTGTATTCTTCCTGGCAGGCCGAGTGGAGCGCGAGCCCCTCTCCCTGGCACTCCTCCGCCACGCGCGCCAGCACATCGTTCTGTTTGGGACCCGCGCCCGGTCCCTTGACGATCAGCGGAACCGGCACGCTATCGAGAACCGCGCGGGCATCGGCGGCGGCATCTTCGGGCGAGCGATTCCCGCGGTCGGGGTGCGTGCCCGCAAGATGGAGCACCAGCAAGTCCGCGCCAAATTCGTCCACGGCGCGGCGCGCGGCGGCGGCCGGCTGGCCCAGCACTCCGTTCCAGGGCTGGCGGACGGTATCGATCCATCGCGGCGGCGCGATATCGGTAATTTCCAGCGCGAAGACCGGGCGGTGCGGGAAGCTCGCTTCGAAGGTATGGAGCGGCAGACCGTTGCCGCCGCCCACCGTCACGGGCTGGCGGCTCCCCGACCCGAGCGTCACGGTGCGAATTGCGCCGGCCCATTTCTTCGGTTTCAGTTCCAGACTCATGCGCGCTGTTCCTTAGATCATCTCACCCAGCGCCAGCGCGGGATGCTCGACGGCCGCCAGGTGCTCGATGAGCGGCTCCAGTTCGGTGCAAATGGTCTCATCGGCGATCTTGCCGTAGAGTTCCGGCTGCCCGATTTCTTCGCACCGCTGCCGCAGCTTGTCTCCCAGCTTCTGCTTCACGCGCGTGGTGGTCCACACCAGCCGCGCCAGCCCCCCATCGGCGCTGATGAACTTCTTCGACAGAATGTACAGCGTGCCGATGCCGATGAAGCCCGGAGTCTGTTGCCCGCCTCCGGTCATCTCCGCCAAAGAGGAGAAGGTCATCCCCACCGGGGTCTGCCCCGAGAATTCCCGGTCGACGATCATGATGCCGCCGGTGCCCGGGAGGATGCAGGCGATGCACTCGAAGCAACCGCACGACGTCATGGGATCCGTGATCATCGAGTAGGCCGAGAACTTCAGAAACGCGCCGTTGGAGGCGTTCTGAATGAAGTCGTTGATCCCTTTCCACTGGCCGAGCACGGGGTCCACCACTTCCACTTTCTTAACCGGAAGGTTTCCTCCGTGCGGATTCATTTCGTAAGCGGCCTTGCCGTCGAGCCAGTTGTAGGCGCCGCACAAACCCAGGCGCTCGGGCGTAATGATGCAGACGTGGTTGGGTGCGTAGCTCTGGCAGAGGGCGCAGGAATAGAAGATGTCCACGCTCTCATCGGTGAGCGCCCCCATGCGCTCGTCGCGATGCTGGTAGGCGGCAGCAGCCTCCGGGTAGAGCTTCTCGACGTCGTCGGAATTGGTGAACAGGGTCACCTGCACTTTGTCGACGATCGACGGGAAGTCGTTGCGGAGCTTGTGCAGCAGGACGGTTCCGAGGTGCTCGATGCGGAACCCGGCATCGCGCGCCTTCTTCGAGATGCGGAGCCAGACTGAATCGCGCTGGCCCAGATGCATCACGCCCATCGGTTCGGAAAGGAAAGAATGAATGTGCCGTTCGAGAATGGATTCGAACTCGGGCTGCATCTTGCGGCCGGCCACCTCGACGAAGATGGCCAGTGGCAGGCGCGCGCCCTCCGGCACGTCCGCGATCTCGGGACCCACCACGCGGATAAGCCCGTCTTGCACCTGTTCCATGGGACGGCTGGCGAGATACTCGAAACACCGCGTGTACTTGCCGCCGAACTCGACCGCGACATCTTCTTTGCGGACTCGCTCTCCTTCGAACGCCGGGCCGTGTCTGACGGGAATGGGGATCTCGACGGTGCGGATCTTCACCCCACGCACCTCGACTGCGCGCGACGGCATGTCGCGGTGCGAAACATTGGCCACGACGTGCTCGTAGGTGCAGATGCCGCTGGGCAGAATCTCGGGGATATCGGTGTCGGCGATCACCGGGAAGCCGAAATTGATGGCGCCCGCGGCGGTGGCGTATTTCTCGTCGTCCACTTCGCCCAGCGCCAGGACAAAGGCCATCACACGGCGCTTGTTGTAGAGGAGAATCTCGCGAGTTTCTTTCAGCCCGCCCGGCCGCAAACCCCCGAAGGTGAATGCGGCGCGGCAGGCGAAACCCAAAGCGTGAACGATGGATGACGTATCGGGCCCATAGGGAACCAGGAAAGTCTCCCAGTTCATTTCGACGCCGCGGCGGTTCAGTTGGGCGGCCATGGTCTCGCCCGCGGTACTGCCGCCCATGAAGACCAGGATGTTGCGCTCTTGCAGATCTCGCGCCAGTTGCTCGGCCACCTCATCGTTGGGCGCGGCGCCCACGCAGGCGGCGAAGCCGGGCATACGGCCATCCACCAGCTTAATGCCTTGCTCGCGCAAGATGCTGTCGGCGGTGGGCCCCAGCCAGAAATCAAAAGCCAGCCCCGGCTTCATGGCTTCCACCGCTTCATGCGCCACCAGTGTGGCCGCCCCCGCGTCGAGCGTCCCGCCAAGATAGGGGAGCCATAGCTTCTCCGTGGGCGGCGCCGGGAGCCATGTGCGCGCCACCTGCAATGCCTCTTCCAGGTCGCCCAGTTTCTCGACCCTCTTGCCCACCAGCGCCAGGATCACGGGCAGGGCATAAGC
>JBAWDI010000184.1:0-2797 GCA_049590695.1 Bryobacteraceae bacterium | reverse complement strand
GCTATAGCCATGGCAGCCGTGGCTGCCGTTAGCACCGTCGCCGTGGCGATGAGGTCCGGCAGCGGTAGCCCGGAATTCTTCAGGCGCGCGACGAACGCGGCGCCGTACTGCTCCCGGCCGGCGCTCTTGGGCGGCGGGCGGCGGTAATAGGGGTCGGCGAGCAGTTCATCGAGCAGCGCCACGTCCACCCGGCCCGAAGCGGCGATCTTTCCGCCGCGGTCGCAGGGCAATCCCATTTCCCGCGCCAGGGCGTCGATCACCATGTTGCCAGGGCCGGTATCGAACGCCACCACATCTCCGGGCGCGGCTCCGGCGGGGATCACCGTGATGTTGGCAATGCCGCCGATGTTCAGGGCGATGCGCGTGCGCTTCGGATGGCGGAAGAGGAGGTAATCGACGAACGGAACCAGCGGCGCGCCCTGGCCGCCGGCGGCGATGTCGCACGCGCGGAAATTCGAGACTACTGGAACGCCGGTGCGCTCGGCGAGGATGGCCGGTTCGCCGATTTGCAACGTGTGGACGCCGCCTTCATGGTAGATGGTCTGGCCGTGGCAGCCGATCAGCTCGACGGGGCCGTACCTGCGCACTGCCCGCAGGACCGCGCGGGCGTACAGCTCGCCAAGCTGGAAGTTGAGGCGCGAAATCGAAGCAGGGTCCGACACGCCGAGAATGGCGGAGCGGACGGATTCGGAGTACGGCGTGCAGAGGAACCCGATGGTTTCGACGCGCGGGCCGCTGATTTCGACGATGGCCACGTCGATGCCATCGAGCGAGGTTCCGCTCATTACGCCCGTGACCCTCATGAGCGCTTCAGCTCCTTCTGCAATTCGGCCAACAATTGCAGCGCTTCGATGGGACGCAGCTCGTCCAACTTCAAGCTTCGGATACGCTCGGCGATGCCGTAACCCACGGGCTCGAAAAGCTGGATCTGCACCGGGCCCTCTTCGGATTTGGCGAGCTCTTCGGTGACCACGTGCTCGGTGCGCTCGTGGAGCTTTAAAACCTCGCGGGCGCGCTCGATCACGGTCAGCGGCAGGCCGGCCAGGCGCGCGACCTCGATGCCGTAGCTGCGGTCGGCTTTGCCGGGCTCTACTTTGCGCAGGAAGATGATGTGGTCGCCGGCTTCCTTGACTGAGACGCTGAGGTTGCGCACGCCTTCGAGCAGCTCGGCCAGCTCGGTTAGCTCGTGATAGTGTGTCGCAAACAGCGTCTTGGCGCGCGTGCGGGAGTGGATGTGCTCCACCACGGCCCAGGCCAGCGCCAGGCCGTCGTAGGTGGCGGTGCCGCGGCCGATTTCATCCAGCACGATGAAGCTGCGCGGCGTGGCGGTGTTCAGGATCACGGCCGTTTCGGTCATCTCGACCATGAACGTGGAGCGGCCGCGCGCTAGGTTGTCGGATGCGCCGATGCGCGTGAAAATGCGGTCGATGACGGGCAGGCTGGCGGAATCGGCCGGCACAAACGAACCCATTTGCGCCAGAATGGCGATCAGCGCGGCCTGGCGGAGGTAGGTGGATTTGCCGCCCATGTTGGGGCCGGTGATGATGGCGATCAGGTTCGCGGCGTCGTTGAGGTACAGGTCGTTGGGGATGAAGCGGCCGGCCTCCTGTTCGGCGATCCGCTCGATCACCGGGTGGCGCCCGGCCATGATGCGCATCTCGCCGCTATCGGAAAATGTGGGGCGCTGATAGCGGTTTTCCGCCGCCACTTGGGCCAGAGAGGCGGTGACGTCCAACTCCGCCACCGCGGTGGCCGTGGCGCGTATGCGCTGCGCTTGCGCGGCCACGCGCTGGCGGACGCCAGTGAAAAGCTCCTTTTCGAGCGTCAGGATCTTCTCTTCGGCATCCAGCACTTTGCGCTCGTAGTCCTTCAACTCGGGCGTGGTGAAACGCTCGGCGTTGGCCAGCGTCTGCTTGCGTTCGTAATCCGCGGGCGCAAGCTGCAGGTTGGCGCGCGTGATTTCGATGTAATAGCCGAACACGTTGTTGAACCGCACCTTGAGCGACTGGATGCCGGTGCGCTGCCGCTCGCGCGCTTCGATTTGCGCGATGTACTGGCGGCCGTTGCGGCTGAGGTCGCGCAGCTCGTCGAGCTCGGGGTTGAAGCCGGAGCGGATGGCGCCGCCGTCGGCGATGGAGAACGGCGGCTCGTCGGCGATAGCCTCCAGGATCAGGTTGGCCACGTCGGGCAGCTCGTCCAGGCGCTCGTGAATGGCCCGCAAACGGGCCGCCTGCTCGGTATCGAACGAGCGCTTGAGCGCGGGAATTTTATCGAGCGAGCGGCCGAGCGCCAGCAGATCGCGGGGGCCGGCGGAACCCAGCGTCACCTTGGCGAGCAGGCGCTCGAGATCGAGAATGCCTTCCAGTTGCTTGCGAAGCTCGGCGCGCAGGATGGTCTGCTGGAGCAGTTCGCCCACGGCTTCGAGGCGCTGCTCGATTTCGGCGCGGTCCATGGAGGGCCGCAGCAGTCGCTGGCGCAGGAGCCGGCCGCCCATGCCGGTCGCGGTCCGGTCGAGGACGGCCAGCAGTGTGGTTTGGGCCTGCCCGCTGGCATCGGCTGCGAACAGTGGCTCAACCAATTCGAGATTGCGCACGGTGACGGCGTCAAGCACCATGGAATCGGCGCGGTCGTAGTAAGTGGGCCGGTCGAGGTGGTCGAGCGCCGCACGCTGGGTGTCGCGGAGGTAGTGCAGGATGGCGCCCGCCGCGCCCATCGCCGCGGGATGGTTGGCCAGCCCGCAGCCATCGAGCGAGAGCAGCTTGAAATGGTCGCGCAGCGTGCGGCTGGCGTAGTCGTG
>JBAWDI010000183.1:0-7115 GCA_049590695.1 Bryobacteraceae bacterium | reverse complement strand
GCTCCGCACACTACGATGTCGCACATGGTCTTCTCCGCGTGCGCCAGGTCGCCGCCCATCAAAGGCGTCCGGGTGCGCGCGGCCAGCCGCAGCAGGCCGGCATAGAAGCCATCCAGCCAGCGCGTCTCCACCCACGGCGCCAGCGCCAGCGAGAGCAGGCAGAACCGCGGCTCGCCGCCCATGGCCGCGATGTCGCTCAAGCCGCGAGCCAGCGCCTTCCAGCCCACATCCCCGGCGCCATGCGTTTCACGGCGGAAATGCACGTCCTCGATCAGCATATCGGTGGTGAACAGCAGGTCCTCGGAGGAGCCGCGGGGCCGGAAAATCGCGCAGTCGTCGCCGATTCCCAACACCAGCCCGCCCGCCGGCGGCAGAGCCACCCGCCTGCGGATTCGCTCGATCGTCTCCAGTTCGCTGGCCACCGTTTTCTGGTGCTTGACCATACCAGTGCTATCTGAGAGAATACCCTACGCAGTCGGGAGAATGTGTAGTGAAAGAAAAAGGCACCGTGAAGTGGTTTAACGCCGCCAAGGGCTATGGATTCATCCAGAGAGCCAGCGGCGACGACGTGTTCGTTCACTTTTCCGCCATCCAGGCAAACGGTTACAAGACCCTGGAGGAAGGCTCGGAGGTGGAGTTCGTGGTCAAGCAGGGCCCCAAAGGGTTGCAGGCCGAAGACGTCTTGAAAGTCTGATCCGCTCCCCGGAAATTCCAGCAAATGGAGGCGGGCTTCAAGCGCCAGGCGCCCTTGAAACCCGCTGGAGGAGTCGTCGCACTTTGGCCGGCGGCGCGCGAAAGCACCGCGCCTGCCGCCTCTCGCTATCGACGGCGATCTGGAGGCGCCGATACCATGTTTGCCAGCCCCGAGTCGCAGCGCAGGATACGCATACTGCTGTTTCTGACGCCGTTTTGCCTGGGGATCTACCAATGGTACCGGCTTCCCCTCACATTAGGGAACGGTTACGAGCCGGTGGATGTTGCCCGGAGCCTGGTGGAGCATGGAACCTTTGCCGATCCCTTCGGGAATGTGGTGACCGGGCCATCCGCCCATCTGGCGCCGGCATTCCCGTTCTTTCTTGCCGGGCTGATGTGGCTGTTCGGCTACACTTTGGCGTTTGCTCTTTCGGCGGTCGCGATTAACGCCGCCATGCACGGCCTGCATGCGGTGCTGCTGCCCCGTCTGTCGAAGCTCTTTTTCGGGAGCGCCACGCCGGGTCTTTGGGCCGCGCTCATCTTTGTCCTGTCGCCCGCCGTCCAGTTTCTTCCCGGCTGGGAGGTCATGTATTTCGCCGATGGCCTGATGCTGTTCTGCCTGGTTTCCGCCCGGTTGCTGGGCCCCGGCCGCGGGGCGCCGGCGAATGCGTTGGCGTGCGGCGCGATGTGCGGCCTGCTGTGCCTCATCAACCCGGTGGCGCCCGCGGTCTGCTATCCGTGGATCGTCGTTTTACTCGTCCGGCGCCGCGTGGACCCCCGGCGCGCGGCCATGAGCCTGGCAGGCCTGGTGCTCGCGACCATGCTGGTCTGTTTTCCCTGGAACCTGCGCAACTATCTGGTGTTCCACCGATGGTTCTGGATTCGCGACAATCTCGGCCAGGAGCTGTACCACTCCAACAACGACCTGGCCTCCTCCAGCGACGACGTCAACAACATGCGGGGCCTGCACCGCGCCATGCAATTGCACTTCAACCCCTCCGAAGCCGCGCGCATGAGACGGATGAACGAGGTGGAATACTATCGCGAGCGCATGGCCATCGCCGTGGATTGGATTCGCCGGCACCCCTCCCGCTTTGCCGCTCTCACGGCGCAGCGGGCGCTCGAATTCTGGTTCCCCAACGCCGCACTGGCCGCACCGAGCGCGTACAGCATCTGGGCGATTACGCTGCTCTCGCTGCCTGGACTTGTACTGATGGCGGTGCGGAAGTTACCCGCTACGTGGTTTATCGGGCTCGTATTCGCGCTCTATCCGCCGGTTTATTACCTGGTCCAATCCAGCATGCGCTTCCGTTATCCGATCCTGTGGTTGTCCCTGCTGCCCGCGGGTTATTGCCTGGACCGCGCCGTCCAGTTGGGCCGGGTCCGCTACCCGCTAGCGCGACCCCGAGCCCGTAACTAACTGCGCGAACATCACCACCGGTTGTAAATGCCCGTTCATGTTCGTGCAGGCCCCGCATTCCACCGAATAGTCGGGCCACAGTTGCCGCGTCAATGTGGAAATCGTGTCCGGGTCCGTTGGGCGGTGCTCCAGCGAAATCGCCATGCGCGGATGAAACCGTTCGATTGTTCGCACGGCGCCCCGCAGCGCGTTGGGCCCGGCGCCCTCGATATCCATCTTGATGAAGTCCACTCGCTGGAGGTGCAGTTCCGTTACCATCCGGTCAATGGTCGTGAGCGGTACCGCCACTTCGACTCCGGCCGCTCTCTGGAGCGCCACCGTGGCCGCGGTGCTCGCCATGCCCGGCGGCACGTTGAGCACGAGGGTGTCGTCGTGGTCCCACACACCCTTCGGGAAGACGATCACCCGCCCCGCACGGATCTCTTCGGGGAAATTCCGCCGCAGACACTCCAGCGCCCATGGGGCAGGCTCGATCGCCACCACGAGACTTGCCCCGTGCCGCAACGCCTGGTGCGTATAAGCTCCGACATTTGCGCCGCAGTCGAGCACCGTGTCTCCTGGCCGTGCGCCCTTGTTGTCGGTCCCATATTCCTCTTCGCCTTGCTCCGCCAACTCCTCCGCGTAGGCCATCCTGTCGCTGGCGGGTATCCACATGCGTCCCGCGGTCGTCTCCACCAACTCCAGATTCCCGTCCACGCGAACCCGGCGCATTGCCCGCTCGATCTTCCTCGCAGCCAGAGCTCGATCGGGCACCGCCTCTCGCCACGCGTCCGCCAGCGTGCATCGCCGATCCCGCGCGCGCGCAAGGCCAGGAAACTTAACTGGCCGGTAGACTGCCGCCACCATGCGGGCGCGCGCCCCCCAGGCCCAGCCCTGAAGCGGCGCCAGCACCATCACAGCCGCCACAGCCGCCAGACAGAACACGGCGAGCCAAACTGCCAGCTTAAGAAGCCGGACTAAAGCGTTCTTCACGTTGCGGGACAAGATCGACTCCTGAGCCCGATTGGATTAAGCCGCGCGGCTCTCACGGCAATCATTCTCCCCAATCTGCCGCCAAGATGCTCTGCTGACGTATGTTCTGGATCGTCCGCTAACAGAAGTTAGCATTGGCGAAGCTCCGCGTTTGCCCGTGTGGTGGGTGCCGGATGAGAAGAGAGGCGCAGCGTAGGTTCGGCGACAACTGCCGATCCGCCCGGCGCGTCTACGGGATGACCTCCCGGCCCACCGCGAGATTCAACTGGGCGGCGGCGGCGAGATAAGATCCCACCAGGTTCAGGTAGGTGACCTGGAGAGCGCGGTAATCGCTCTGCGCGCTCAGGAAATCCAGCAGCGAAGCGCCGCCGCGCTGGTAGGCGATCGAAATGGTTTCGCGCACGCGGGCCGCCTGCGCCAGGTATTTCGCCTTGTACGGCCGCAACAGCGCGAGGTTGCCGTTGAGCGTGGCCCAGGCTGAATCCACGTCGCTGTAGACTTGCGCCTCGGCGGCCTCCCGCAAGCGTTGGTTGCGCTGGATGTCGAGCTCGGTGCGGGCTTTCTCCCCCTGGTTGCGGTCGAAGATGCGCAGCGGGATGTTGACGCTGAACCCCACGTACAGCGGGATGGGCGGATTGCGCGCGAAATCCACGCCAAACGTCGGATCGGTGGAGCCGTTGGCCACCGCCAGGTGGTAATCGGTGCGGGCCTTGTCCACCGATTGCACCGCCGCCAGCAGGTCCGGCCGGGCTGCCAGGGCGGTCTGGCGCAGCTCCTCGAGGGTGGTGAGCGGCTCGCTGAAATCGAACGGTCCGGTGACGTCGAACTGCTCGACCGGGGTGCGGTCGTCGAGCAGCATCAGGAGCTGGATCTTGGCCGTGCGCACGCCGGTTTCCGCGGTCTGGACGTCGGATTCGAACTGAACGCGCTGCAACTCGAGGCGGTCCAGGTCCACGCGGGCGATGTCGCCGGCCTGGAAACGGCTGCTGCTCACCGCCAACAGGCGGTCGTAGTAGGCCAGGCTCTCGCGGGCCACTCCCAGCACTGCCTTGGCCTGGAGGGCCGCGACAAAGGTGCTGCGCAGGTTGAAGAGCAGGTTGCGCTGCTGGTCGGCCAATTGCGAGACGGCCACAGTGGTGCCCTTCTGCGCGCTTTCCAGGCGCAGCTCGCGCTTGTGCGCCCGCTCGTGCAGATAGTTGGCGGAGGCGTACGGAAAGGTGAAACCGAGGGGGCGGTACGGGTTGCCGGTGAAGGGATCGAGCTGATCGACGCCGGCGGTCATATCGGGATTGGGCCGCAGGTAGGCGGTGACCTCCTCGGCCTTGGATTCGTCGATGCCGATCTGGCCGGCGCGCAGGGTCGGGTTGGACGCCTCGAATTTGGCCCGCACCTGGGGCCAGGTCAGGGCCTGCTGCGCAAAAACGGCGTGGGCCAGCGCGCCCGCGACGAAAAGCCGCCAACAACGCCACAATATGGGTCGCATTTTACCTCCTGAAATTGTGGGCAAGCTAAAGCATGCCCCACCTTACACCTGCAAGGTGTCGCCTTTCCGCGCCGCCAGCGAGTAGAGCACCGGCGCCAGGAAAACCGACAGCAGCAGCCGCGAAACCAAGCCGGCCACAATCACGATGGCGAAGGGCTTCTGCGAGTCGCTGCCGATGCCCGTGGACATGGCCGCCGGCAGCAGGCCGAAACAGGCCACCAGGGCCGTCATCATGATGGGGCGCAGCCGGAGCAGCGAGGCCTCGTGCGTTGCCGTCATAATGTCTTTTCCTTCCAGACGCAGCTTGTTGATGAAGGAATACAGAATCACGCTGGTCTGCACCGCGACCCCCATCAGGCACACGAAGCCCAGCATGGAGGACACGCTGAAATTGGTGTGGGTCAGCCGCAGGGCCAGCAACCCGCCCACCGGCTCCGTCACCAGGACGCTGAAGAAAATGATCAGCGGGAACTTCAGGTTCCCGTAGAGCGCGAACAGGATCATGAGGATCAGCACCACGGTCAGCGGAAGGATCACCTTCATCTGTTGCCGCGATGCCAGATACTCCTTATACTCTCCGCCCCAATCGAACTTATAACCGATGGGAAGCTTGACCGCCGCATCCACCTTGGCGCGGGCCTCGCCGACGGCGCTGGCCAAGTCCCGGCCTTCCACGCTGAACTGGACGCCGATGTAACGGGAATTCGACTCGCGGTAGATGAACGCCGCGCCGCTCTCCACGCGCACATCGGCGAACTGGCTCAAAGGCAGGTGCTGGCCGTCGGGCGTGGCGATGAGCAGATTGCGGATGGCGTCTTCGCTGTCGCGGAACTGCTCCTGCATGCGCACCACCAGGTCGAACTGCCGCTCGCCTTGAATCACCTGGGTGGCGGCCTGGCCCCCCATGGCGGTCCCGATGAGGGTGTTGACGTCGTCCACATTCAACCCATACCGCGCCAGTTTCGCCCGGTCCGGCGTGATGATCAGGCTGGGCTGCCCCAGTTCCCGCACCACCGTGATCTCGGTAATGCCCGGAACTTTCGCCAGGATTTCCCGAGCCTGCCGCGCCTTGTCCTCGAGCGTCGCCAGGTCGGAACCGAATATCTTGACGGCCAGCGCGCTCTTCAGGCCGGTTTCGGCTTCATCCACGGCGTCCTCGGCGGGCTGGGTGTAATTGAAAATAACGCCGGGAAACACCTCCAGTTTCTTTTGCACCGCCTCGATCAGCTCCGGCTTGGTGTGAATCTGCCCGCTCCATGCCTTGTCGTCGTATGGTTTCAACCCCACGTAGAACTCGTTGTTGAAAAACCCGGTTGGGTCCGTGGCGTCGTCGGGCCGGCCCAACTCGTTGGCCACCGTGGTCACCTGCGGAAAGCTCATCAGGATGTCGCGGATTTGGGGCGAAAGCTTGGACGCTTCCTCGAACGAGATGGTGTATGGCGCGGTGGCGCGCACCCACAGCGCGCCTTCGTCGAGGTGCGGCATGAATTCGGCGCCGATATACGGAATCAGCGTCAGGGAGGCGCCGAAGATGATGAGGACCAGGGCCACCGTGACCAGCCGGTTCCGCAGGCACCATCCGAGCACTTTGCCGTACAGGTTCCAGCGGACCCATTCGAAGACCCGCACCTTGGGTTCGTGCACGTGCTTGCGCAGAAAAAAGGCGCACAGCACGGGCAGCAGGGTCAAAGCGCACAGCAGAGAGCCGAGCAGCGCGAACGACATGGTGTCGGCCATGGGCTGGAAGAGGCGCCCCGAAGGCCCCGTCAAAACGTAGATGGGGATGTACCCGGCGATGATCACCGCGATGGCGTAGAAGATGGGACGCTCCACGTCGCGCGCCGCCGCCCGGATGACGTCCAGCAGGTTGTAGCTCTGGCGGTAACGCGCCGCCAGCTCCCGGAAGATGTTCTCCACCATCACCACCGAGCCGTCCACGATGATCCCGAAATCAATCGCGCCGATGGACAGCAGGTTGGCCGGGATGTGCCGCCAGTCCAGGCAGATAAATGAGAACAGCAAGGCGAACGGGATGGTCACCGCGACAATCAAAGCGGTGCGCACGCTGAACAGGAACAACCCCAGGATGACCAGAACCAGGAGCATGCCGCGCAACAGGTTGTGTTCCACGGTGCGCGTGGTTTCCTGGATAAGCCCCTGGCGGTCGTAGTACGGAACCACCTTCACGTCGGGCGGCAGGACGTGCTGGTTCAGCTCGTCGGTCATGGCTTCGACGCGTTTCAGAATCACCTGCGCCTGCTCGCCCACGCGCATCAGAATGACGCCCTCCACGGCTTCGTCCTGGTGCATATATCCGAATTGACCGAGGCGCGGCGCGTATCCGATTTCGACCTTCGCGAGATCTTTTACATAGACCGGAATCCCGCCCTTTTCGCTCACCACGATGTTTCCGATATCCACCGTGTCGCGAACCAGTCCCAGCCCGCGTATGTAATAGAATTGCCCGCCCTGGGAATAGAAGCCGCCGCCGGAATTGGCGTTATTGCTCGAGAGCTGCTGCGAAATCTGCGGCACGGTAACACCGTA
>JBAWDI010000182.1:0-9134 GCA_049590695.1 Bryobacteraceae bacterium | reverse complement strand
CCGCCACGTTGGCGAAGCACAGCATGGTGTTCACCTCGGGAGTGCGGTTGAGGATTCGCAGCTTGGCCTCCAGGTAGGATTTGCCCGGCCTCAGGGTGTAGCCCGCCGCCCACTCCATCCGCTGGCGCACTTCCAACTCGCCCACCCAGACGGTCTTGCTGCCGTCGGCGTTCTCTTCCACCTTGTACTGCACGGGGAGGAAGGTGGTGGCCCTATGGTGGTGAATCACGTCCCACTCGATGCCGCCCGAGATCCACGCGCCGATGATGCTGATGAGCGTAGGTTTGATGACATGCTGGCGGTAGACGAAATTGTAACCGTTGGTCTTGTCCACACCTTCGAACATGCGCCCGCCGATCTCCGGCAGAATGCCGATGCGGACGTACTCATTCTCGAGGTAGACAATCTTGTAGGTCTTGTCGACCTTCTTGCCGGTGAGATTGTCGTACATGGGATAGGGATAGACCGGCGCTTGCGCCCCCTGCGATTGCCGCCCGAAGTAGAACATCGGGTTGGGCTCGGGGTCTCCGGCCAGGTAAGTGGGGATGACCATGGTGGTCTCCCAGACCTTCACTGCCGGGACGTCGGCGGCAGAGAGTGGAATGGCGAGCGCCAGCAATACCGTGAACAGCGCGATTAGCGCGGACAAACGAATTCGGCTACGCATGATGGATGTTGACCTCCATAACTGGGCAAGCTAAAGCATGCCCCACCAAGACAGCCTGATGCTGGAAGTGGTGGGGCATGCTTTAGCTTGCCCATCTCTTTCTCATTGCACCTTAGCTTTCTGCTTGAACGGGGCCGCCTTGCCCGAATGCACGGCCAGCAGCCGCTTGTGGGCCGCGATTACCCCTTGTATAAAATCATCCGACGCGCGGTCGGTAACATCCAGGAACCCGAAGCTATAGTTCTCACCATCCATACGCCCGGTGACGGGCTCGTCCAGCCAGGCGAACCAGTGCGCGCCGACGAATGAAGGCATCGACGCCACCTGCTCCACATAATAGCGATAGGCGATGCCGCGCTCCTTCTCGTTGGCCACCTGCATCAGGGCCGGCGCCTGACCCCGGGTGGGAGTTCCGAAGTGAAACTCCCCGATGAGCAGCGGCTTGCCGGTAAGCTTGTACAGCTTGGCGACCCACGCGCGGTCCGGCGCGTATTCGTAGATGTTGTGGCTGTAGACGTCGAAGAAGCGCCCCATGCGAATGACGTCGTCGGGAGGCAGCGCCCCGAACCGGATTCCCAGGTTCAGATGGTTGGGATCGGCCTTGCGGGCGGCCTGATTGGTGACTTGCAGTTGGTGCTCGAAGGCCGCCAGCACGAATTCCTTGCGCCGCGCCGGGGTGTCGCCGCCGGCCAGAAAGGCTTTCAGCTTGCGCTGGGTTTCGGTTTCTTTGCCTTTCAGGATCATGTCAGTCAGTTCCGACTCCCGGCCCGGCCACGCCGGCTCGTTGCCGATGAAGTACCCCAGCACATAGGGATCGTCCTTCATCGGAGTCAACTGGGACATGGCCGAGGATTCCGCGGCGCGGGCAAACTCCTCCGAATAAACATCGGGCATGCCCATGTATACTGGCGCGGTCTGCGGGGCGCGCAACATGGCGGCATACGGCGCCGGCTTCTCTTTCGAAAGGCCGCTCCGGGCCGTGTTCAGGCCCCAGGCTTCCATGCGGCGGAGGGTCATGTCGTTGGCCTTGGTGTCCCATCCGGCGCCGTAGCGCCGCGCCAGGTTCCATCCGTAGAAGTCTCCCGGGCCCGGGCGCCGGCCCGATGCTCCCGCCGGAAGATCGGCCGGAGGCTCGCCGGCGAAGTACTTCTCGCGGCCCGTCACGCGCGTGCTGCCGCCGGTGCTTCCCATGCCATTGACCCCCATGGAGAGGAACAGGTGCCCGTCGGGATCGACGAACCACCACTTCCCATTGATCTGCTCCACACGGAAGAAGCCGGTGGCCTTGGCCTTGGTGCTGGCGAATCCGCCGTACTTGCAGTAGCCGAACTCGCCAGAGTGCAGGGACTTGTCCTCTCGGTCCCAGTCGCTCTTGAGCTGCTCCAGGCTCTTGGCCTTCCCCGCATACTCGGCTGGAATCCACTGTCCGAATTCATCCACCACCGGCAACTTGTCGATCACCTCGGAGCCGGGGTCGTCGTTCGAAAGGTGGACATTGCGAATGTCGAGCGTGGGATTGCCGACCGGCGCCACCATGGCCACGGCCAGCGACTCGACCGCATTGATGCTGCCGAACGGTCCCACCACCGCCATCCAGAAGGGGTTGCGCGACTTGTTGAAGACCGCCGCCAGATCCTGGCCTTCCTGGCTTTGGCTTTGGAAGTAGGCCAACGGCACGGCCGCGCGAATCCAGACGCCTCCGCCAAACTGGTGGAAGCGCAGGGCGCGCATGCCGTCCGCCGTGTAGAGCCGCAGCAGGAAGCGCTGGGCGGTGGAGGCCTTCACTTCCATCACCAGAAACTTGAAAGAGGACCAGTCGGCGGGCAACTCCGGGTTGAGTTCCTTGAGCGCCCACTTGTGCTCGGAGACTGGCCAGTCGTGCATCAAAGTGGGAACGTATTCAGTGGCGAATTTCTCCCGCGTCTTCGCGTGGGAATCAAACACAACGTGCTTGACGTCGGCGCCGGCGAGGCCAGCCGCGGTCAGCAATACCAGGAATGCGGAACAGCGAGAGGGAGTCATGGATCGTAATCACCTCTGATATTGTATGCGATTTCATTGTGGGGCAGCTTTGTAAGCTGCGGCCGATTTTCAATCGGCCTACGCGCTGGTAATCTCCAGCGCGATCGCATAATCGCACGGCTTCACCGGCGGCATCTGCACCTTCAGGCCGTCGCCCTCCTGCGTCCACTGAAGCTTGCCGTTGAATCCGAGCATTGCTACGTTAGCCACCTTCATGCCGGCGTTGTTGGTGCCCAGGGGTTTTATGACGGTCTCTTTCTCCGGCCAGCCCATGACGAACGCATACAGCGCGTTTCGCTTGGTGGTGAAGCGCACCTCCTCCGCGTCGAGGTCCGTGCGCGCCTGCTCACCGAAGCGAGGAGCGCCCCGTCCCCCGGCCACCGGCGGGGGAGCCGTCGCCACCGGTCCATCGCCGAAGATCTTCCAGGGACGCGTGCTGTAAATGCCTTCGCTGTTGACCGCCATCCACTTGGTGATTTCGGACAGAATCCATAACTCCTCGTCATCCAGCGCGCCGCTGTTGGGCAGGGGGAAGTTCAACAGCAAATTGCCGTTCCGGCTGACGATATCGACTAACATGTCGATCACCATCTTCGGCGACTTGTACTTGACTTCCCGGTCGTAGTGCCAGGCGCCGATACAGGTGTCCGTCTGCCACGGGTTGGCCGCGATTCCCGCCGCAAGGCCCCGCTCGAAGTCCTGCACACAGGTGCCCTCGTCGCAATCCCGCCGCGACTTGCTGGTGTAGATGGACTCCACTTTGCCCTTGTTCCGCTTGGCGCTCGCGTTATACAGGTGCGCCACCAGGTTGAGGCCGTATTCCTCGTACATGATCCCCCCATCCGTATAGAGCAGATCGGGCTCGTACTGATCGATCAGGTCCTTGATCCGCCTATAGTAGAGCTGCTTCCAGGAGTCCGGCGCCGCGAGGGACATGCCGAGCGGGGTCAGTTTGGAGTAGTCGTAATCCTTGGGCAGGGCGTGGTAGAGGTCCGCGTAGCGCGGATCGGCGCCGTCGTAGGGCACCCCGGCGTAGAAACCGGTCTTGTCGCTGGTATGTGCGGCCGCCATCCAGTTATAGCTGAAGGCCAGGTGCTCGCTCACCGCGAACTTCATCCCCTGCTTGATGGCTGCCTTCCGGAAGAGACCGACGATGTCCTTCTTCGGGCCCGACGCCACTGCGTTCCACCGCGGCTGATACTTCGAGTTCCATAAGTCGAAATTATCGTGGTGGACACCCATGCTGCAGAAGTACTTCGCCCCCGCCTTCTGGTAGAGCTGTAGCAGGTGATCCGCGTCGAACTTGTCGGCCTTCCAGGTGGCGATTAAATCCTTGAATCCGAACTTCGACTGGTGGCCGTACGTCCTGAGGTGGTACTCGTACTGCCGTTCGCCCTGGAAATACATGCGGCGGGCGTACCAATCGCCGCATTCGGCTGCCGATTGCGGCCCCCAGTGGGCCCAAATCCCGAACTTGGCATCGCGAAACCACTCGGGTACGCGGTAGGCCTTCAGCGATTCCCGGGTCGGCTGGAAAGGTCCCTTCTCGATTCCGAAATCAAACGCCTCTGCTTGAGCCGCAAATAGCCGGTTCAAGCTGGTGGAGGAAATGGCGCCTCCCAGAACTGCCATGGCACTTCGCCTGTTGATTGTCATTGTGATCTATACTCGATGCCGCGTCGACTCGCGCGCCACGATCTTCGGCAGCAGCAGAATCGTCTTGGGACGCGGTCTCTCGCCCTTGGCTTGCACCAGGCTCAGAGCCAGCGCCGCCGCCTGCCGCCCGATGCCGGCGCTGTCCTGATCCACACTGCTCAAGGGCACGCGCAGCAGTTCCGCGTGGCGCACGTTGCCGCAGCCGATCACGGCGATGTCTTCGGGCACGCGGAGTCCGCTATCCAGAATGGCCTGCAGGACCCCCATGGCCGTCGGATCGTTGAAGCAGAATACCCCGTCGGGGCGCGGCTCCAGCGACAACAGCCGCAGCATGGCATCGTGCCCGCCGACGTCCCCGGCATCGTCGCTCCTGCCCGCGGTCTGGATATAATCGGCTGGAACCTCGAGCCCGTGCCGCGCCAGCGCTTGCCGGTAGCCCGCCAGACGCCCCAATGCCGGACTGATTTCCGATCCGCGGACGTGCGCAATGCGGCGGCAGCCCACCGAAATCAGATGCTCGGTCGCCAGACGGCCCACCGCTTCGTCGTCCACCCCGACGAAATTCGCCGGCAGGCCGGCAAAACACCGGTCGATCAGGACGTAGGGCCGTTTGCGTTCCTCGATGCGCCGGAACGACTCCACGGTCCATTGCGTAGAGGCGATAATCAGCGCGTCCACACGGCGGGCCAGCATCTGGTTAATCTCCTCCCGCTCCAGCTCCGGATTCTCTTCGGAAGAGGAAATCAGCAGGCCGTAGCCCTTGATGCGCAGCGCGCTGGAAAGGCCCTTGGCCACTTCGGAGAAGAAAGGATGCACCAGATCGGGAACCACCAGGCCGATGGTGAGCGTACGGCCGGTAACCAAGGCGCGGGCCGCCAGGTTCGGCTGGTAGTCCAGCTCCTTCATTCTCTTCAGCACACGCTGCCGGGTTTCCTCGCCGATGTCCTCGTGATTCCTGAGGACTTTCGAGACGGTCACGACGGACACGCCCAAGTCCCGCGCGATGTCCTTCATTCGGACGGCCATGTCGTTAATTATGACAGCAATCTAAGTTCTATGCGCACGGCAGCGGGCCGGCCTTTCGGCCGGCTTGGGCAAGCTACAGCATGCCCCACCAAGGCTCCTCCAGATTTCCGCGCGCCGCCGATGAAAGGCCGCCTGGTCGGTCAGTAGGGCGATCTCGGCCGCGCTGTAGCGGTCGGCCAGGCGGTAGGCGCGCAACTCCGCGGGGCTGGCCGACTCCGGTGCGTACATCCACAGCCAACGCCGGAATCCCGAGGCCTTGCGCACAGCCGGAAAGACGCGCGCATTCCAAAGGCTGCGTTCCGCCAGGTGCTCCACTCCGGGCCAGACTTCGTCCGGAGGGACGCCCGCGGCGGCCAGCCAGCTCGCCAACGGCCGTCCGCAGAATTGGGCGCCTCCGAGCAGCGAGTGCTTGAACGTATCGCGCACACTGTAGCACCGCACGAAATAAACCCTCTCGCCGCCGCGGCTGCGGCCGGGCAAGACCTCCAGACACGCTTCACGCGGCAACACCAGCGGCTCGTTCACATCCACACCCACGATCACATTCCCGGATAGCTCCAGCAGCGAAGTAATGCGGCACCCTTCCACCCACGAATGCGTGCCGCTGACCCGGCCAGGCCATCCTACTATGCTGTTGACCATCAGCAATGTCGAGGACGGTGGCAGACTTCGATCCTCCTCCGCCAGCGCCAAGCCGCTTTCAATCAATTGCCGCGTGGACCCGAAGTGCAGGAACCGGCACGCCGGGACAAGCTGGACGTAAAACGGAACGGCATTCAGCGCCGGGAAGACTTGCACCAGCAGCTTTCCGGGCCAGGTCGACCCGCTCGCGCGCGCGCCGCCGGTATAGTGTTCGAGGGTGGCGTCGCGCCCCAAAGCGCAACAGATCTCGCGATAGAGGTCCACGCCGTGTTTGAGGATCTGCCGGCGCGCTTGCACCGTAAAGTCCAGGCTACCCTCTTTGCTGGGTTCTACTCCGAAAGCGGCGAGCAGCGCCGCAGCCGCGGCCGCGTCCATGTGCATCACCCCGATATCCAAAGGCGCGCGTCCCTCCGCATCAAGCGCCCCTGCCGCCTGCTGCGTCTCGATGGACGGCTTCTGCAGGTATAGCGACACGGTTCCGCCCGCGCCCATGCAGAAGACGCCGTGCCGGCTGGCTTCCTCGGGGGTCGCGTAGCAGCCCAGCGCGATGAGGCCCGGCTGCGAAAATTCCACGGCTCCCGCGTCGAAGCGGATGAGAGCGTCGCCGGCCGCCACCACCACCTGTCCCCTGCCCGGGATGCCCTCCGGCAGCGCCAGGAAGGCTGGCACGAGCCGGTCGAACAGCGCCGGTGGCAGCGCCGAGGCCGGGGCGCCCGGCAAGGGAACGAAGATCTTGCCGCACGGCCCGTAGGCAGGCAGACGCCGCGAGTCGCCCCCTGCGTGAACGATGAGGATGCGCAGATGGCCCAGCGCTTCCTCGACTGCGCCACTACCGCTGAGGAGGATACCACGCCGCGCCTGCTCCCGCCGCAGAATCTCGACCAGGCAGCACAGGGTACTGCCCCCGCTGCCAATGCGCCGGCCTTCGAGATCGGGCACAACGAACGCCTCGCCAACCTGCGGCAGCAAGCCCAGTTCCCGCCGGGCCTGCAACTGGCTTTCATACGCCCGCGCCTGCAGTGCATTGGACGCGGTCAGTATCAGGTAATCCCAAAGTTTCAAGCAGCTTTCGGGCGTAAGGCCCGCACCTTCGATCCTATGAACGCGAAATAAGCGATGACGACGTAACAGCACAGTGGAACCAGCATCGCTCGAGCCATGCTATGGCTGGCAATCAGCCCCATGATCGGCGTGAAGACCGCGCCACCCACAATGCCCATCACGATCATCGACCCGCCCAGCTTGGTGTTCGGTCCAAGTTCCTTCAGGCCCAGGGCGAAGATGGTCGGGAACATCAACGACATGAAGAAACTGGTCAGGAAGATGGACCACAGGCCGATCCAGCCGGGGCAAGCCACACCGGCGCCAACCAGGAATACATTGGTCAAAGCGTAGACACCCATCAGCTCGTTGGGCCGCACGAACTGCATCAGATAAGTTGCCGAGAATCGCCCTAGCCCAAAGGCCACCAGCGTTCCGGAAAGAAAGTACCCGGCCAGTTTCTCGGGCTGATGGGTGTAGTCCTGAACATACTGAATGAAATAGCTCCAGGTCCCCACCTGCGCTCCGTTGTAGAAGAACATGGCGATCACTGCGATCAGGAAATGGCGCTGGCGCAGGAGTTCTTTAAGGCTCCCTTTTTCTCCTCCCTCGGATCTCTCGGCGCCGATGGCCGGGAACCTGGTCCGCGCCATTATGAGCGCCCACGCCAGCGTCACGCAGCCCAGCACCAGGTAGGGCGTAATGACGCGCATGGTTTCGTGCTGGAGGTAAGCCTGGTATCGCCCCGCGAGTTTGAGCGCCTGTACCTGATTCCCCTTGAGCTCGATTCCGGAGAAGATGAAGACCGTACCCACCAGCGCGCCCGTGATGGCGCCCAGCGGGTTGAACGCCTGAGAGAAGTTCAAGCGGCGTTCGGAACTGGCGGGATCTCCCAATTGCGCGATGAACGGGTTGGCGCCGGTTTCCAGGAAGGCCAGCCCGCTGGCGATGACAAACAGCGCGCAGAGGAAGAATGCGAACTTCCCAACCACCGCCGCGGGCCAGAATAACAGTGTGCCGGCGCTATACAGCAAGAGACCGGTCACCAGCCCCGCCTTGTAGCTGAAGCGGCGCATCACCAGGGCGGCGGGCATCGAGAGCAGGAAGTAGCCCATGTAAAACGCCGACTGTATCAGCCCGGCCTTGAAACGGGTCAGCTCGAACGACTTCATGAACTGCCGGATGAGAACATCGTTCAGATTATTGGGTATGCCCCAGAGGAAGAACAGAGCCGTGACCAGCACAAAAGGCAGGATGTTCTCGATGGGCAGGAGCGGGTGTTTGGAGTTGCGCATCATTGCCATCGTCTCATACGGCTCAGGAAGTCCGGACTTTCACGCGAAGAGACCCAGGCACATCCTGCTCGGAGGCTACGATCAGATAGCCTCCACCACATCCCGAGTACATGGCTCCGGGATAGCGGGATTGGAAGTTCGCGAGAATGGCTTTCAGGTCCAAGACAATCGTGGGGTGCTGGACGGTATGTGGGAGGATGGTCTCCCAGCACTGCATACACAGGTTCATCGAATCACCCAGCGCCCGCAGGTTGCGCTTGACAATGGCCTCATAGCAGCATCGGCCGGTCTGCCCCAGCCGCTCGATCCACAACGGATCGAGGTTCTTGACGCCCAGGGGATTGTAGCCCTCGGGCCGCTGGTTGATGGGTACCAGTTGCAAGACGCGCTCCAGCCAGCGAGCGATCCCGGGTTCGCAGTTCGACTCCACATGCACCGGGAAATACCCGCCCTCGTGCGCCGCGTCATAGTCGAGCCGGCTCACACCGGGATAGATCAGCCCGATCATGTCCTGGGAACCGGAGGGCTCCGGGCGCCCGTCGTTCTCGGCCTGGTAAAGCTCGCGGACCAGGTGCTCGCGCGGCCGGTCCGGCAGTACGCCGTTCCATATGCGCAGGGCCACTTTCCGGGTGCCGCTGGCGATCCCGGCGCGGTCCATGAACCAGCGGTCGGGTTCGAGACTGACCACCACCATGGACCCGGGCGGATGGGGGTTCAGTGCGGAGACGAACGGCTGGTCGATCCAGCCACCCGCCAGCGCCAACCGGTGTGGGACGCTGCCGATC
>JBAWDI010000181.1:0-2090 GCA_049590695.1 Bryobacteraceae bacterium | reverse complement strand
GTTGAGGTGCGGGGGCGGAGATTTGTGACGCATCTTGGGGCACTTTTTTGCAAGATGCGTCACACGGGCGACGCATCTGTTCCGGGTATATGGAATTCATAATCACGAGGTTTTAAGCCACTCCTTTTCAATGGGTTGAGGCGGCGGGGCGAGAGTGGGTGACCCATGGGGAGGCAATTTTTTGCAAGATGCGTCACCCGGGTGGTTGGGGAGGCGGACGATGGCGCTGAGGGGATCGAGGGGATCGAGCATTGGTGCCTCCTAATTGTGGTATAGCAGACGAAAACCGGGCTGACAGGGCCTAAGCTGCTAAGTGATTGAGGCTATTGAGAGAATACTGGAAAAAACTGGTGAAAAAGGTCTGGCGGTTGCCGCTTAGATCTCGCTTAGACTTCTTGCAGGAGGACCGTCCGGGCCAGTTTAGGGCTGATCCCCCGCGACTGCCGCTCGCCGTGAAACCGAACCACCGTCGGGCCCTCGAACGGCGCGTGTTGCAGGACGGTCAGCCGGCGATTCGGAACCAGACCGATACGTTTCAGATATCGAAGCATCTCCGGGTCTCGATCGGAGACACTGCTCACCACCGCTGTCTGGCCGGCCGGCGCCTCATTCAGCCGAACCGTTTTGCGTTTCGGCAGCGTTCCGTGCTTGCTGGGTATGCGATCCCCATGCGGGTCGAATTCAGGACTCCCCAATTTCCGGGCGATTCGCTCTTCGAGCTTCCCGGAGATGAAGTGCTCCAACCGCTCGGCTTCCTCATGGACCTCATCCCAGGAATAGCCGAGCACTTCACATAGGAAGAGCTCCACCAGGCGATGCCGGCGAACGATCCTCAATGCCCGGCGCCGCCCCTCGTTGGTCAGGCGGGCCCCATGGTGCTTCTGGTACGCGACAAGGGGCTGGTCGCCGGTGGACAGTTTCCGAAGCATTCCCGTCACGGAAGGCGCCGAGACGCCGAGACGCCGCGCAATTCGATTGCTCGTGGCCGGCTCTCCGGCCGGCCCACTGAGTTCGAGAACGGCCTTCAGGTAGTCGTCGACCGATTCCGATCCAGAATTCGGCACTCCTAAATTATGGATGGCTGGAGACGCGAAATGCAACCGCCGCGGCAAAGGGCAAGCTAAAGCATGCCCCACCCCTATTGCAATTCAGCGTGGTTTGCGGTATCCTCCAAATTTAGGCGTTCCTAAATACTTGCGATGAAACCATCATGCACTAATCTGCTCGCCGTGCTCGCCCTAAGCGGGGCGCTGTGGGGACAAAGCGAGACCACCAGCGCGATTACGGGCGAGGTGCTGGATCAGAGCGGGGGGGCGGTCGCCGGCGCCAGCGTGACCGTGACGCAGGGCGAGACCGGCGCTCGACGGCAGGCTCGCACCGATGAATCGGGGCGGTTTAGTTTTCCGGAGTTGCGGCCGGGGGCGTATTCCGTGCGGGCCCAGGCTCCGGGATTCGACGAACAGGTGAACGCATCCGTGGCGGCGGGGTTGGGGGAAACCAGGACCGTCAACTTCACGTTGAAGATTACCGCGGCGCAGGCGGATATGACCGTGATGAGCGAGGCCCCGCTGATCAACGTCGAGAACCCGAATACCACGACTACGATCACCGGGAAGGCAATCCAGGACCTGCCGAACCCGGGCGGCGATATGACGTATCCGGCGCAGTTCGCGCCGGGCGCACTGATTAACACGGCGGGCTCGTCCAACGATTTCGTGGGCGGCCAGAACGGGTACGGCAACGTGCAGTTCAACGGGCTGCCGGCGCTATCGAACGCCTATATCGTCGACGGGCTGGAAACCAACGATCCGCTGACGAATCTGAATAGCGGCCTGGCGACCAACCTGGTGCTGGGGCTGAATTCGATTGAAGAGGTGACGGTCAACACCACGTCGTACGCGGTCGATCAGGGGCGGTATGGAGCCTCGCAAATCAACTACATCACCAAGAGCGGGAGCAACACGCCACACGGCAACCTGTACGAACTGTGGAACGGGTCGCGGCTGAACGCAGCCAACTTCTTTACCGACGCCACGGCCGGCAACCGGAAACCGCGATCGACGGTGAATCACTTTGGCGGGAGTCTGAGC
>JBAWDI010000180.1:0-1877 GCA_049590695.1 Bryobacteraceae bacterium | reverse complement strand
GGCGGATACGGCTCCAACTTTCGTCCCTACATGGCGGGGTCTGCGGCGCTGATGACCATCGTGCAGATCGAATCGCCGGCGGCGGTTGAAAACGCGGATGCCATCGCGGCCGTCGACGGCGTGGACGTGTTGTTCGTCGGCCCGTCCGACCTGTCGCATGCCATGGGCATGCTCGGCAGTTTCGAGCACCCGGACTTTGTGGCCGCGATCCAGCGCACCGCGGCCGCCGCGTCGTCGCACGGCAAGCAATGCGGAATTCTCTTGCCGGCTCCCAAGGATTTCAAGAAATACTACGATCTCGGATACCGCTTCATCGCCTCCGGTTCCGACGCGGTTCTGCTGAACAACGCGGCGCGGTCATTGGTCGAAGGCATCCGGTCCGTTACGTTATAATGTTGGAGGTTCCCCGCGGGCAGCCCGCTGGAGTGGCGGAACTGGCAGACGCACGGGACTCAAAATCCCGCGACCTTCACTGGTCATGAGGGTTCGACCCCCTCCTCCAGCACCATCTGGAATCGACAACTGGGTCACTTCCGTCCACCGGACACGAAGCCGATAGGGCGCTTTGGACCGTCCGGAGGCGGCGCCATCAACCGGGGCAGAATTTCGAACACCACCTTGAACCGTTTGTCGTATTTGCACTCCATGGCCTGGAGTTTCTCCGCGATACCCTTGTGCGTGGCGAGAATCTGCCGCAGTTGCACGAATGCGCGCATGATGGCGATGTTCACCTGGATGGCACGCGTGCTTTTGAGGACGCTGGAGAGCATCGCCACCCCTTGCTCGGTAAAGGCGTGCGGCAGGTAGCGCCGCCCACCCCTCGTCTTTGAGGTTTCAAATTGAAACCTCAAACCAACCTCCTCTTTGGTCAGACGGAACATGAAGTCGTCGGGGAAGCGGGCGGCACTCCGCTTGACTGCCAGGTTGAGCGACTTGGTGGGCACCTGGTAAAGCTCCGCCAGATCGCTGTCCAGTATAGTGGTCCCAGGATTTCCGACCAGGCAATAAGCTAAGATTTCGACGGAGTCGTTGACAAGGAGAGGTCGATGACGACGACGAGAAAACAGCACAGCCCGCGGTTCAAAGCACGGGTGGTGATCGAGGCGATTCGCGGGCAGAAGACGCTCAGCCAGTTGGGCTCGCAGTTCAAGGTGCATCCGATCCAGATCGCCAAGTGGAGGAAGGCGGCGCTGGAGCAAATGCCGGAACTCTTCGTGGATGGCCGGACACGGAAATCGCGTGACGGTGAGGCGGACAGCAACGCCCTCTATGAAGAAATCGGTCGGCTGAAGGTCGAGTTGGACTGGCTCAAAGAAAAAGTGGGGATGCTCGATTAGAGGAACTGCGTGCGCTGGTGGAACGGGGCCATCCGGACCTCAGTGTTCGGCGGCAATGCGAGTTGCTGGGTGTCAACCGCGCAGGCTTGTATTACGAACCAGTGGGCGAAAGTGAAGAGAACTTGCTGCTGATGCGATTGCTGGATGAACAGTACACGCGGGCCCCGTTCTACGGAACCTGGAGAATGACGGCGTGGCTTGCCACACAGGGGCACGAAGTGAATCGCAAACGGATCTCGCGGCTGATGCAGGTGATGGGAGTCGAGGCCCTCGGGGGACGCCCCGATCCGGCCAGTTGGGGTCACCAGGAATCCGGCCAGTCCAACACCCGTTCAGGCGTTCCATTGGCCGCTGCCTTTCAGGTTCGGAAACAGACATCCTTATACTTGGGGACTCTGGTAGAGTAGGGCGCAGGCGCGCCGCGATGTCGCACGTTTCCTGCACCCCATCATCGAACCGGACGTGCGGTTTTCCCGCATCTTATGTGGCGCGCCACATAAGATGCGGGAAAACCGCACGTCCGGTTCGATGATGGGGTGC
>JBAWDI010000179.1:0-3378 GCA_049590695.1 Bryobacteraceae bacterium | reverse complement strand
GCACTCCTGGCCGTGGCCGCGGGCCTGTTCGCCTGGATGACGGCCCTGGGCACCTGGGGCCTCTACCGGTTTTTCGCTGGCAGCGCCGGCTGGCTGGCGTGGCTGGTATTGACCACCGTTCCCGCGTACCTGACGGCCGGGGCGGTCGCGGTTATGTTCGCTTCCCGCCGCCGTCTGGAAAGGAGCCTGTTATGACACCCGATTATCAAAAAAAATCCGTGATTCCGCCCATGGCCTGGGCGATTGCCGTCCTCGTCTTTCTGGCGATGTTCGCGCTGATGACGTGGGTAGTCTCCATGTCTGGGGACATGCCCGAGCCGATCCGCATCTTCCTGCCCATCATCCCGCCACTCCTCATGGCCGGATATACCGTGTTGGTCGGCTACGTCTACGGCGACGCCCGCCGCCGCGGTATGCGTTACGTGATGTGGACGCTGCTGGCGATCTTCATCCCCCACGGCATCGGGGTGATCCTCTATTTCATCCTCCGCGACCCGATGCCCAGCCACTGCTCGAAGTGCGGTTCACCGGCGAAGCAGGGCCACGCCTTCTGTCCCGTTTGTGGCGCCAACATACTGCCCGCGTGCTCGCAATGCCACCGTGCCGGCCAGCCCGGCTGGTCTCACTGCGCCTGGTGCGGCGCGAAACTGTGAGTGTATTAAACCACTCTCAAACCTTCGCAGCCTGCGACGATTTCGTGGGGCAGGCTGGCAGCCTGCGGCCGAGTGGTACTCGGCCTGCTTGCCTGTCTACCGGCGCCGCGTACCTTTGGTTGCAGCTCTGCTGCTCTGTGGGACAGACGCTTTCGTCTGTCAACCCCGGCCCCTACAGCAGCGCCTTCTCAATCGCCTCGGCGACATCCGGCGATTCCGGCGTCACCTTAGGCTCGAAGCGGCCGACCACCTTGCCGTTCTTGTCCACCAGAAACTTGGTGAAATTCCACTGGATCTCGCTGCCCGTGGCCGCGGTCAGAAACTGGTACAGTGGCGCTTTGTCGTCGCCCTTCACCGAGATCTTCGCGTACATCGGGAAAGTCACGTTGTACTTGCTGCTGCAGAAGGTCTTGATCTCTTCATTGGTCCCCGGCTCCTGGCCGCCGAAATTGTTGGCCGGGAACCCGAGAATCGTGAATCCCCGGTCCTTGTACTTTTCGTAGAGCGCCTCGAGCCCGGCGTACTGCGGCGTGAACCCGCACCTGCTGGCCACGTTGACAATCAGCACAACCTTGCCCTGGTACGCCGAAAGGGGGGCGGGTTTGCCATCAATCGAGTTCAGCGTGAACTCATGGACGCTGGATGCTCCGAACAGAGATGCCGTCATAACCATACCCGTGAGAAGGAGTCTCGCCATACATAGACGTGATGCGGAATTCGGCGCGAAGGATTCACTCTTTCGGCCCGATCCCCAGCGCCTTCATCTTGCGGTACAGGTTGCTGCGCTCCAGGCCGAGCAGCTCCGCGGTGCGGGTCACGTTGCCGCTGGTCTCTTCCAGCATCTTGAGGATGTACTCGCGCTCCGCGGCTTCCCGCACTTCCTGCAGGCTCCCGAAGCGGCCAGTAGCGCGCTCCGCCTGCCGGCGCGCCGCGGCCAGCGGGATGTTCCGCGCGTCCACCCGCACTTGCGGGTTGAGAATCACGATGCGCTCGATCAGGTTCTTCAGTTCGCGCACGTTGCCCGGCCAGTGATGCTCCCCCAGCACGCCGTAGGCTTCCACGGTCAGCTCTTTCGGCTTCCGGCCGTAGGCGGTGGTGAATTCGCGCAGGAAATGATCGGCCAGCAGCGGGATGTCCTCGCGCCGGTCGCGCAGCGGCGGCACGAAGAAGGGGATCACGTTCAACCGGTAGAACAGGTCCTCGCGGAAATTGCCGTGGTCGATCTCCTCATCCAGGTGCTTGTTGGTGGCCGCCACCACGCGCACGTCCACCTGCATGGATTCGGCGGCGCCCACCGGCTCGAAGCGCTGCTCTTCCAGCACGCGCAACACCTTGGACTGGGTGCGCAGGCTCATATCGCCCACTTCGTCCAGGAACAGCGTGCCGCCGTCGGCCTTCTGGAATTTCCCGATCTTGGTTTCGTGGGCGCTGGTGAAGCTGCCCTTGATGTGCCCGAACAGCTCGCTCTCGATCAGCTCTTCGGGGATGGCCGGTGTTGCAGCGCGTTCTTGGCCACCACCGAAACCTTGCCGATCGAGAGCGGCTTCTCCTTCTCATCGGGGCTGGTGCAGCCTCTTCGAACCACGGCGGACGGTCGCAACTGAAGGCTTAGCACTGTGGACCCGCGCGGGACCAAACGGCTACCGAGTCGCCTGAATGCAAATTGGCGCACCATCGAACGAGAAAACTTCCCCGAAATCGATGGTGAGATTCGAACGGACGTCTGTATCACCGCACGCAAATGGTGTCACGAGGTCTCCTGGGATCGTTATATTGATCTGGTAGAGTCCGACGTAACCCGCTACGAGACCCACATAGTTGGAGGTGGGAATGGCTCCGGGAGCGCGCGGATACTGCGGATTCTTTGGCCCGGCGTTGATTGCTAGATCGAACAAAAGGTACTCTCCCTCCAAAAACCCCAACCCGCCCTTCCCCAGTCCGAAAGCATAAATGACAATCTCCTCGCCCGCCTTGGCCGGAGCGTCCGCCGTCACCAGCGTGCCGCCCCCGTGAGTGACGACGGGCTGGCAGGAAGCCGCCTTTGAGCTTACGGGTGGGAAAGCGTCGCACGTGTTCAGGATGTGAATGTTGTCCATCTTGGGAAAGACCCCGAAACCCGCGCTGGCGTTGCCGTTTTCGCTCACCACCAATGCCGTGTCGATCAGCCCGCCGTTGGGATCCAAATACGGCAGCTCGAATGGAACCTGAACCGTGATGGCGGTAATCAGGCAGTCGGGCGTGGGAGAGGGCGGGGATGTCGCCGATGAGCCGCCCCCAACGCAAGCCGGAAGCTGCTTCAACGCCAGTAAGGCGGCGGTGTAGGATTTCGGCCCGGGTTGATTGAACGTAACCGAGATTCCGGCTAGGGAAGCGGGCAACGGGATCGATGTGGCGCTTACCGAGCCGGACGGCAGGATCGTCTTCAGACCTGTCACGAAGAAGGTGGTTATTTGGCCCGGCGCTACCTTGATCACCGTAGGGTCGGAGTAGCCGCTCCCGGCCAGGGTGATGCCTTGGCCTTGGCCGAAAAGTGGGATGCGCGCCACGCCGAGTAAGCAGATGGATAGCAAAGCGATTCGGAACATTTAGTAATCTCCTTTTTGTGTCGGGATCAAGGCCGGCTGGGCGCGGTGGAACCGGCCGTGTTCGCTAAGCCGTATTATACACCCGTTACCCAGAACCAAGACGCCTCAGTGCCCTGGTACCGAGATTCCGCGGCAGCCGT
>JBAWDI010000178.1:0-4122 GCA_049590695.1 Bryobacteraceae bacterium | reverse complement strand
CACCTCAACCGGGGCAAGTGCCAGTTCTGCCAACAAGCGATCCCGGGAGTTTGGGACGGATTACTTCACTTATGAGAATTCTAACTGTCGTTGTCATCGCACTCGCGTTGGTCGCGGGGTTTGTTATGCTCCGGCCCAGGAGCGCCAGCTCCGCCGAGTCCGCCAAGGTGCGGCCCGCCGCCGTCGCCGGATCGTTCTATCCGGCCGACCCCGCCGAACTTACGAAAATGGTAGACGGTTTCCTGGCCAAGGCCACCCCTCCGCCGCTTACCGGCGTCGTGGCGCTGGTCGCGCCCCATGCCGGCTACCAGTACGCCGGCCAAGTGGCCGCGTTCTCCTATGCCTTGCTCAAAGGCAAGAAGTTCGACCGCGTGGTGGTCATCGCGCCGTCGCACTACGAAGCTTTCGGTTTCTCCTCGGTGTACGACGGCGCTGCCTACACCACGCCGCTGGGCCAGGTCCCCGTGGACCGGGCCTTCGCCGCCAAGCTCGCCGCCATGAGCAAGTCCGTCAGGCTTTCGGGCCTGGGACACACGCCCACGCCCGACAAGCCCGAGCACGCTCTCGAAGATCAGCTCCCCTTCCTCCAGCGCGTGCTCGGCCAGTTCCAGCTTGTGCCCATCGTCATGGGAGACCAGAGCTACGAAAACTGCCGCGCCCTGGGGCTGGCGCTCGCCAAGCTGATCCAGGGCACCAATACCCTCATCGTCGCCAGCTCCGACCTCTCGCACTACCATCCCTACGACCAGGCCGAGGTGATCGACCACAAAACGCTGAAAGCCATCGAAGAGTGGGACTACCTCAGCATGGCCCGCAACTTCGAGTCGCAAATCTGGGAGGCCTGCGGCGGAGGCCCCATCATCGCCGCCATGATCGCTTCCGAGCGCTTGGGCGCCTCGCAGGCCAAGGTGCTGGATTATGCCAACTCCGGCGATACGCCGGGCGGCGACAAGACCCGCGTGGTGGGCTACGGCGCCGTGGCTTTCGTGAAACCCCAGGCGCGTGCCGGCTCCGCCGAGGCGCCCTTCTCCCTCAGCCAGCGGGCGAAAGACGAGCTGCTCAAAATCGCCCGCAACTCCGTGGAAAACGCCGTGCGCGATCACAAGCAGTACTAGTACTCGCCACCCGCGGGGCTTGAGGCGCTCGATCAGGAGCGCGGCGCCTTCGTCACTCTCAACGAGCATGGCCAACTGCGCGGCTGCATCGGCTACGTGGCGCCCGTCAAGCCGCTCTGGGCTACCGTTCGGGACGTGGCCGCGTTCGCTGCCTTGCGGGACTCGCGTTTCCGTCCCGTCTCCGCCGGCGAATTGGGTGCGCTCGAGTATGAAGTTTCCGTCCTCTCCCCGATGCGCCGTGTGCTCGACGTCAAAGAGATCCGCGTGGGACGGGATGGCCTCATCATGAAGAGCGGCGATATCGAAGGCTTACTGCTCCCCCAGGTCCCGGTAGAGGAAAAGTGGGACCGCACCACCTTTCTCGATGAAACCTGCTACAAGGCCGGTCTGTCCAAGAATTGCTGGCAAAGCCCCGACACCGATATCTTCCGCTTCACCGCGCTGGTCTTTCCGCCGCCGAACGAACCGCCATCACCGCCGGCGCCAAGCTCACCATCGCAGCCAGCAGGGCCGTTCTGAGGAAGCCGAACACCTGCCCACGCCTCCCCACTCCTGCCCACGCGTGAGATTTGACACCTCCTCCAGGCGTCTGTTCTAATGAGAGTACACTACTGCTCCTCAGTAGCTCAATGGTAGAGCATTCGGCTGTTAACCGAAGGGTTGTAGGTTCGAGTCCTACCTGAGGAGCCAAATTCTGTTTGTCCAGTGACTTCCCCTCCATATTGTTGACGCCACAGGTACTTCCGCAACTCCCCAACTGGCGGACGTTTCGCGTAGGTTCCGTCTCTCCGTTTGTCTTCGCGTTCGCCATGGCGGGCCAACTCTGCACGCCTTCGGCGTCACTGGAGGCCGCTTCTCCACGTCTCACCGGCCGATTATAGGAATTGGTTAACGGCTGGCCAAAGATGTCCAACCTCAGGCCAAACGTCTCGAACCCGCACCCGCCCGTCTCGCAGTTAACGGCGATTCGCCATACGATGAAGGTTGGACCATCAGCAGCCGCCGGAAACCCGGACATGCGCGGTCTACACCAGGCAATCGGTGAAGATGGAAGGCGACCTCACGTCGTGTGAGGTTCAGCGCCAGATGTGCGTCGATTTCATCCGCTCGGCGGGGCGCCCGACGTATCGCCTACTTGACGAGCGTTTCGATGACCATGGAGAATCCGGCGTCAGCCTGAACCGGCCGGCGATGCAGCGGTTGCTGGCGTCAGTCCGGAGTGGGCGTGTCGGCGTTGTTAGCGGTCATCTGAAGACGTAGAAATTTGAACGTCTTACCGAGCGGCGGCTCTTCTGGGAGACCCGTCTACGGCGCGACAGCCCGCCGAACGGGTTGCTCCAACGATTCTCGTGACCGCAAACGGCACATCGGGAGAGGCTAGCCGGCGGGGTCGGGTGCGAGGTGGTGATCGAACAAGGACCCTGATGCGTCACGCGGGGCTGGCATTGGCGCTGCCGGTAGGCTTGCTGACGCTGGCCGTGGTTTTGCCTGCCCGGCTCGGAGGCTTGGGATCGGCGGCCCGCTGCCAGCAGTTGCTGTCGCCGCATTCGCTTCCGGCAGTTGTCGCTGCAATAGCGCTGGCCGCGGTCACAACTCGCACAGATAGTAAAAACCGTGTTGCACGTAGGGTCCAAGCATCTGCGCAGGCGAAGCCCCTCAATCGATCGATCCACTGTCATGGCGCCGGTCACTCTCACCCCAATACGTCAGGGATGATCGGACAGATGACTGCGCCTTCGGCGCGGATGATGTTGCTCGCCCCCGGCCAAGTCCCAAAAAAGACGATTTCTGATGATCGCTGACATCCCCTGGCATTTCTACGACCAGCACGGGCACGACTGAGGTCAAATGATCGTAAAAACCGACTAGAAAATGTTTCAGTATTCGACTTGTCTAATGGCCTGCCTCATCCAAAACCGCCCCGGACTCACCGGTGGGCCGATATCGCCAATACTGACGGGCCGTGGAAATCGAGGCTAGCCTGACCTTTACAGTTCGCGCGACTTTCCGGCGAGTCTGCCGGGGGCCGGCGGCCAGCGCAGAAGCGCCGCCCGACAAGGCGCCGATGCCGTGAGCGGATCAGGCGTGAGTTCTGGCCAGGGAATTCGAGACCCACTTCGAGAGATGGCACTCCAGCGCCAGAGTTTCAAGTTCCCGATTGGCGGCCAGAGTGTATTCGTCGAGAGCCCGCTCGCGGAGTTTTTCGATCAGCCGCAGGCGGTGCCGCTCCGCCAGGAGTGTCTGAGATTGCTCTGCGAGAGCCTGGGCGCGCGTCTGCTTTTCCGCCGCCAGGGCCCGTCCCCGTTGGGTCACCTTGAGGCGGAACTCCGCCAGGGCCTTCAGGTCCGCGGCGGCGATGGCCGGCCGGCTCAACAGCTCATGCTCGGTGGCCAGGCTGTCGGCCTTCAGTTGCGCGATTCTCTCTTCCGTCTCGGCAATGGCGAAGCGGCATAGGCGCGTCTTCTCTTCCTCGAGGTGGCAGACTGTCTGTTGCCACTCGAAGACGCGCTCGAGACGAAAGCGGAAGGGCTGCATCAAAGCCTCTCGGCAATGGTCTGCAACTGGGCGTGTGTTTCCTCAAAGGACGACTTGACGGAGGTGGCCTGGCGCAGGAAGGCGGCGATCTCCGGTTGCATACGGATGGCGGTGTCAAGCTTGGGATTCTTGCCGGCCACGTAAGCACCCAGATCGATGAGGTCCCGGGATTCCTCCCAGACGGCCAGGGCTTCGCGCATCCTGGTGGCGGAAGCGGCCTGCGCGCTGGTGGACAACTGAGGAAAGAGGCGGCTCACGGAATGGAGAACGTCGATAGCGGGGTAGTGCGAGGCCGTGGCCAGCCGGCGCGAAAGGACGATGTGGCCATCCAGGATGGCGCGGCAGGCATCGCAAATCGGTTCGTTGAAGTCGTCGCCCTCCACCAGCACCGTGAAGAAGCCGGTGATCGAGCCCTTTTGAAACCGCCCGGCACGTTCCAGGACCTTTGGAAGAAGGTTGAAGACCGAGGGCG
>JBAWDI010000177.1:0-2655 GCA_049590695.1 Bryobacteraceae bacterium | reverse complement strand
AGTTTGCCGCGGAGCCGGCGGATCTCCGCCTGCCTCCTCAGGCGGAGCAAGGTCCGCAGAGCCTGGTCAACGGCATCGCGCTTGGTCTTCAGGCCGGTGGCGCGAAGCGTCGCCCGCATCAGCTTATCGTCAATCACAATGTTCGTGCGCATCGATGTGTATCTCAATAGCCAATTGTACACATTCCAGGCGAGAATCGCCACCCGCCAACCGCCTCGCGGCTAGTGGTCAGGGCAAGCTAAAGCATGCCCCACCGCGCGGTAGTCCTCGTCCACCATCTCCCGGACCAGCTCTTCGAAGCCGTACCCGGTGCGCCCGCCCGCAATCACCCGCACTCCGACGCCCATGGAGACGCCCTGGGAAAGCGCGTCGGCCAGATAGCCTTCCAGGTCCCCTCGCGCGATGTTGAAGCGCGCGGCGAATATCGACTCGGAAAACTGCGTAATTTCAGGCTACCATGGCGTCCGGGGGCCGCTTCGAAACGGAGGCGAGATACGTACTCGGGTGACGCATCGGGAGGGCTTTTTGGGGAAGATGCGTCACACGGCGAGTCAGTCGGGCCGCTACGGCAGCAGCACCATATTCGACCTCCACACCGCGAACTTCCGCGCCGAGGGCTCCACCACACTCACTTGGCACGTGTACTTGCCCGGCTGCAACTTCGCCAGAGGCACGCTGAAGCTCACCGGCACCGCTTTCGATTTGGCGTTCAGTCCGTCCGCGATCCGGAGCGGCGCGGTTTCGAACGCCTTCACTCTGCCGCGATAGAAGCTCACGCTGGCCACCATCAGTTTCGTTGTCGTCGCGGCCGGCTGATAGGCCTCCAGATACACGTACATCTCCTGGTCCTGGCGGAACACTCGCGTCACGCTGGGAATCAGCTTCTGGTTGTCCCGAACCAGCGGGTTGGCGGCGATCAGCTTCTTATCCCGCTCGGCGCTGGCCACCGCCGTATCCAGTTTCTCGCGCTGATAGCTCAGCACCACGGAACTAATCGGCAGATATGGCTGCCCGGTGGTGAGGTCCGGAATCACAAACTTGGTTTCAAACGTCCCCATCTTCCCGGTTTCGTTCTCGCGCGCCAGAAATTTCAGCGTGTAGGTTCCCGGCTGAAGCGTGAACCCGGTGTCGTATTCCAGGTTGTGCGTGGACAACTGGCCGGCCGTCTCGCCCTTCAGCTTGACCGTAATATCGTCGCGGACGTTGCCCGCCACGACCCCCTTGGCGTCTTTCACTTCGCCGATGAAATCGAGGCGCGTCGTCTCCGCTCCGCCTTTCCTGGCGAGCTCGATGTCGCTGCCCGGAATCTTCACCGACACGGGAACAAAATACCGGTCCTTCGCCAGCCGGAAGTAATTCACTTCCAGGGCCACGGTGAGGTCGGTCACCGGATCGCCCAGCATCAGCGCCTCCTGCAATTGCCGCTCCCGGTCGGAAGTCGTGAACTGCTTGAATTCCTTGCCGGCGAAGTAGCCGCTGCGGTAATCGAGTTTGGCGGTCAAATTCCCGTTGATCTGCACCTTGATTCGCCGATAACGGCCGTCGAGCGCCGTGTTGGTGCTGTAGTAACCCAGAATGTAATAGCTCGAGATGTCTTTCTGCGCCTGCACGATGCCCAGCGCCAGGTCGTTCTGATCCAGCAGCGCCTTGCCACCCGTGTCGGACGCCAGCGTGTAGAGCGTTTCCTGCTGCCCCTGGAAGTTCTCCTGGGCGGTCCGCTGCGAGCTGCCGGAGTACATCCCCTGGCCGCCCGGCGAGGCTTGAGTCGCGTCGCCCAATGGAGCCGTGGCCACCAAGCCGCGCGCATCCACCGGATAGAATGCGACGTTGCCGCGGATGGCGGCGTTGATGGTGGCGCGCAACTGCGCCTGGTTGTCGATGCCGGTGCGGCTCATGCCGCTGGCGAAATAGACCAGCGCCTTTTTCTCCGGCAGGCTCGCCAACATCTTGACTGCCGATTCCAGCGCGGCCAGCTTGCGATCGGTATTGAAGATGTTGAACTCGTTGTCATCCGCGGTGTAGGCCGCTCCGGTGTCGCCCTCGCTCGCGTCGCCGGTGCTGCCGTTCGTCATGCCAACGTCGCCGATGGAGAGACTCTTGACCACCTGCGTCAGGCGATCGCGATCATTGGTGAAGTCCTGAAGGACAGTCAGATCCGTGGAGTAAGTCAGCACCGCCACCAGGTCCGATTGCGTCATTTGGGCATTGAGGAATTTCAACGCCGCCTGCTGGGCGCGGATTTGATCGGCAACCGGCATGCCCGCCTGGTCGAAGAACAACACCAGCAGGCGGCGATCCTTGTACTTGACCTCGCCCGGCTTGGCGGGAGCGATCTGGGTGGCCACCGCCGCCTTCACTACGGTGGGCGCCGCCACCAGCACAGCATCTTCCAACCTCTGGAATTCGAACACCTTGATCTGCTGCGGCTTGCCGTCTTCCGTCACCGTGAAGTCCGAAGCCTTCAGCCCAACCATGGGTTCGCCGCCCTTATCCTTGGCCGAGATATTGACCACCACCAATTGTGTTGTGGCTTCAAACTTGACGGCGGTCTGCGCCATCCCGACCAATGGGGCGATGAAAAAAGCCGCTATGATTGCTCGCATATTCCCTCCGCTGTGAACTTGTGGGGCAGGTTGGTAACCTGCGGGCCGAGTG
>JBAWDI010000176.1:0-7512 GCA_049590695.1 Bryobacteraceae bacterium | reverse complement strand
GGCCAGGGGGCCCGCCCCACATGTCAGCCCTCCTGGTGGGGAAAGAGGCGCACGTCAAAATCGTCGGCCGCGTCGATCAGGCGGTCGATGGGAGTGCGCGAAAGCCAAATCCGCTGCTCGCGGTTGGTGTGTCCGAGGAACAATTGCGTGACGCGCTGCTCGCGGGCGAAATCGAGGATGGCCTCCACGAAATCCGTTCCCTCGAGGCGGTGCACCTCGGCGCCCAGTTCGCGCGCCAGCGCCAGGTTGGATTCCAGCCGTTCCCGATCCTGTGGCGGAAGCCCCTGCTGTTCCACGTAGGCCGCCAGCAGCGCGCCGTGAAAGCGCAGCGCGTTCCGCTGGCCGCTGCGCAGCATTTGGGCGGCGTCGCTGCGAGGCGTCAGGCAGACGAGTATGCGCTCCTGGGTGCCCCAACGCACGGCCACGCCGTGGGCTGCGAGGTATTCGTGCAACTGCCGGTCCACCACGTCGGCCGCCAGCAGGAGCGCCAGTTCGCGCAATTCCGCCAACTGGTGGGCATTCGGCATCTTGCCCTGGCCGGTGCGGTCGAGCAGAGCTTCGGGCGGCGCATCCACCACCTCAATCTCGTCGGCTTCCCGCAGGAATTCTTCGGGCGCGCTCTGCGCCGCGCGCTTTCCCGTAATCTGCGCCACGCGGTCCTGCTGCTCGCGAATGTGCTGCACGTTCACGGCGGTGAGGACGGCGATGCCGCGGTCCAGCAGTTCCTGGACATCCTGCCAGCGCTGCGGATTGCGGCTGCCGGGAGGATTGTCGTAGGCCAACTCGTCGATCAGGCACACCCCCGGGTGGCGGCGGAAGAGCGTGGTGAGATCGATGACCTCGTACGCGCGGCCCGCGTGCCGCTCTTGGATCGTCGGCACGACTTCTAGGCGGGATACGATCTCCTGGACATCGGGGGTGACGTTGCCTTGGACCGCCCCCACCACCACGTCCTCCCCGCGCAGTTTGCGCCGGCGGCCCTCATCGAACATGCGCAGCGATTTGCCGACGCGCGGGGCATAGCCCAGAAACACTTTGAGCCGGCCGCGCCCCTCCCGCCGCTCTTCCGCCTGGACGCGGCGCAGCAGTTCCTCGGGATCCGGCCGTTGATCGGGTCGATTCGCCACTTCTATCAGGATAGTCCGGCGCGGGCGCCTTGGCTGGCGCCGCGCCGGTAGCGCCGGTGGGGTTGCGCCAAACTACCGCCGGGTTTCCGGCTGGAAGCCCGGCTCCACATGTACCGTCTTTCCGGCCACCACGTAGATCTTTTCCGCGAACTGCGCCTGTCCCGGAGCCCGCATTTCAATGGTGTAAGTGCCGGGGCGCATCCACATGGTCTTGAGCTTCCCGGAGGTCCCCGCATAAGCGCCGTCGACGAATACCTGGGCGTCCTTCACGTGCGTGTCCAGTTTCACCTGGCCGGCGTTGGGCACGCCGTAGTAGGCTCCGTACGGATAGAGGCCGTAAAACGGGCCGTAGCCGTAGCCGTAGCCGTACCATCCCATAGGCGCGAACGCGCCACCCACAAAAACGCCAATGCGGCCGCGGGCCGCAACCGTCAGGGGCAGTAGCATCAACGCGGCGCTGGCAATCAGCAGCATCTTTTTCATAGAGCACCTCTGCCATGGTTACGAGCAATTCTAGCGCCAGACCGTAACACGTTGTTATGTAAAGGGATATTGAATGCTGCGGCTCGCCGTCCGGCTGAGAACCACCACTGCTGCTGAAGTACAGCCAGTGCCGCCCTATAATGGTAGGGGCCGGGCAACTTGTCCGTGCGTAGCCGGATGCCCGGCCCCATCTCCGAACCCGACTACCAATCATGCCAGCCGAACTTGCCTGTTTCGAAGAGCGCTGCCGCGCGCACTACCCCATCACCGAAGTCATCTACAACTGCCCCCGGTGCGGAGGGCTGCTGGAGGCGGTATATGGGAAGCCGGCGCAGCCTGCCGAGGAGCTGAAAACGCTATGGCGCGCGCGGCGCACGTCGAACGCGCCGCTCGACCAGAGCGGCGTGTGGCGCTATCGCGAATTCCTTCCGTTTCTCTCCGAATACCAGGGCGTGGTTACACTGCGGGAAGGCAACACGCCGCTGCTCGAAGCGCCGCGGGCCGCCCGCTATGGCGGGCTCGACAGGCTGGTGTTCAAGCACCAGGGGTACAATCCCACCGGGTCTTTCAAAGACAATGGGATGACCTGCGGGGTAGCGCAGGGGCTGCGGCTGGGAATGACGCGCGTGGCGTGCGTTTCCACGGGGAACACCTCGGCTTCCATGGCGGCCTACGCCAGCGCGGCCGGGTTGCAGCCCATCGTCTTCATTCCTCATGGGAATATCGCTTACGGCAAACTGGCGCAGGCGCTGGAATACGGCGCGCGCACGCTCCAGGTGGAGGCCAATTTCGACCAGATCCTGGCCCTGGTGCGGCAACTTGCCGAGCGCCTCGGTATCTACCTGTTGAATTCCATGAACCCCTTCCGCATCGAAGGGCAGAAAACCATCATGGTGGAGATGATGGACCAGCGCGATTGGCGCGTGCCGGATTGGGTGGTGTTGCCGGGCGGCAACTTGGGCAACACGTCGGCCTTCGGCAAAGCGCTGCGTGAGATGCGGGATCTCGGGCTGATCCCCCGCTTGCCCCGTATCGCCGTGATTCAGGCGGAAGGGGCGGCGCCACTCTACAATCTGTTGCGCGCGACGGACCGCTCGCGGCTGATCCCGGTGGAGCATCCGCAAACGCTGGCCACCGCCATCCGGATCGGAGACCCGGTCTCCTGGCCGAAAGCTTTGTACGAGGTGGCGTGTTCGGGCGGCGTCGTTGAGAAAGTGACGGAGCAGGAAATCGCCGACGCCAAGGCGATCGTCGGGCGCTGTGGAATCGGTTGCGAGCCGGCCTCCGCGGCCACGCTGGCGGGAATCCGAAAATTGACGGCCGCCGGAACCATCGCGCGCGATGCGGACGTGGTGGCCGTGTTGACCGGCAACGTGCTAAAGGATCCGGATTACATTTACCGCTATCACACCGGCGCGCTGGAAGCGCCCGACGGCGCGCGAATTATGCCGAACTTTGGGAATGCCCCCACAGTCGTGCCGAACGACGCAGACCGGATTGCCGAACTGTTGAGCAATTGATTTCAATACCCGCAAATGAGTGATAATCATAACCCTCATTTATTCTGAGATTAATCCTAGACATCATATGGAAATGCCCTAAGAGTTCTGGTATAATAGTACTATGTCGGAAGCTCGACCAACGGTCCTCACCCCCGCCCGTGGAATGCGGAGAGAATTGCAGGATCTCTACGCGCGCCGCTCGGCCATTGACGACTTAATTCAGTCACTGGAGAGATATGACCGGTACCGAGCCCCGCGGATGGAACCCGGGCGCGGGACGGTCCGACCCCTGCGCCATTCCCTCAGGATTGCCTGAATCCGCGCGGATAATTCAGCTTCCGAAGCTGCCCCAGGGTGGTAGAAACGGACCGCTCCAGCCCGGTCGAGGAGGATCAGCGTGGGAGTGGTGCTGGCGCCGCTTCCGCGAAACAGGCTGGAGGTGTCGGTGGAGAACCGGGTGAAGCCGGCGGCGTCGCGAATGGGCTCCCGTCGGGGCTGGGCATGCCCGGCCCTTACAACAGGGAGCCGATGTAGGAAGTCATCTTGGGGTCCATCCAGTCGGCCGGCTCCGCCAGCTTGAGGAGGACCTTGCCCTTAGCATCAATAATGTAAGTCTCGGGATACATGTACGTGCCGTAGTCCTCGTGGATTTTGAAATCGCGCGCGGTGAGAAACGCGGGAGTGTACTTTCGCAAGAAAGCGCGATAGGCCTTCTCGTCCCGATCTACGCTGATGCCCAACACCACCACGCCCTTCCCGGAGAATTCCCGCGTGAACTGGCTAAGCGACGGGGTTTCCTGGACGCAGGGCGGGCACCAGGTGGCCCAGAAGTTCAAGACCAGGAGCTTGCCTCCGAAACCGGGCACGGAGACGGACCGGCCGTTATCGGTGGCGATGGTGAATCCGGGGGCCGCATCTCCGGCGACGACCACGCGTTCGTGAATGGAGGCGTAGACGACATAAACCAGGGCCACGAGGAGCAGCCCGACGGCGACGCGCAGGTATCGATCGATTTTGACGCTAGGCATGCGGGAAACTATAATCAATTGTATCTCCGTCGGACGCCCCGGCGTCCAAGAAGCGACTCATGGTGATCACCCGCAAAGTGGAGTTTTCGGCTTCCCACGTCTGCCGGAATCCACAACTTTCCGAGCCGGAGAACCGGAAACTGTTCGGCCTGGCGGCTAACCCGCACGGCCATGGGCATAATTACGTGGTGGAGGTGAGCCTGGCGGGCGAGCCCGATCCGGTGACGGGGATGGTGCTGGACCTGAAGGAGCTGAAAGAAGTCCTCAACCGCGAAGTGGTGGAGCCGTACGACCACCGGTTTCTGAATTACGAAGTGCCGCCGTTCGACCGCGTGATCCCGACCACCGAGAACATCGCGCGGGACATCTGGCGGCGGCTGGAGCCGCACTTGAACCAGGGCGGCCGCAAGTTGCATTCGGTTCGCGTGTACGAGACTGCGGACCTGTACGTGGATTACTGCGGAGACGAGACGTGTTCCGCGTGACGCGGCGGTATGAATTCGCAGCCTCGCACCGCCTGCATACCGCGCAGTTGAGCGAGGAAGAGAACCGGCGGCTGTATGGGAAATGCAATCATCCCTACGGGCACGGCCACAATTACGTGGTGGAAGTGAGCGCGCGCGGGCCGGCGAATGGCGCAACGGGGCGCGCGGTGGACACCGCTCTGCTCGATGAGATGGTGGCGCGGCAGGTGCTCGACCGGTTCGGGCACCGCAATCTGAACGCGGAAGTGGAGGCGTTCGAACGGGTGGTGCCGACCTCGGAAAACCTGGGGGTCGAGATCTGCCGGAGTTTGAAGGCGCATTGGAAGCAGACGTTTCCGGGCGAGTGGCCGAAGCTGGAGAAGATCCGCATCGCCGAAACGCCGCGGAACATCTTTGAAATCAGGGCCGATGAAATCGAATAAAGCAGTCATCAAGGTAATGCAGCCGAAGCCGGAGGAGACGAGCATCGCTCCGCTCATCAAGGAAGTTTTGGGGCGGTTGGGAGAGGATCCCGGGCGCGACGGGCTGCTGCAAACGCCGGACCGCGTGAACCAGGCGCTGCGGTTCCTGACCAGCGGTTACCGGATGGACATCCACAAGATCGTCAACGGCGCTTTGTACGAAGTGAAGTACGACGAGATGGTGGTGGTGAAGGATATCGAGTTCTTTAGCCTGTGCGAGCACCACCTGCTGCCATTTTTCGGCAAGATCCACGTGGCCTATCTGCCGCGGAAAAAGGTGATCGGCCTGAGCAAGATCCCGCGCATTGTGGATGCCTTTGCGCGGCGGCTGCAAATTCAGGAACGGCTGACGCAGGAAGTGGCGCAGACCATTCAGGAGACCATCGACCCGCTGGGCGTGGGGGTCATCTGCGAGGCCCGGCACTTCTGCATGATGATGCGCGGGGTTGAGAAGCAGCACTCGGGCGCCATGACCAGCGCCATGCTGGGCGCGTTCCGCGCGCGCAAAGAGACGCGCGACGAATTTCTGGCGCTGGTGAATCACCGGGGGAACCAGTTCTAGGGTGGTGCGGTCCGTGGAGCGGCCTTTTAGGTCGCCACGTCGGCGTCCGTGCCGACGTTCTTCGGGGAATGCCGGTAGGAATACCGGCATGGCCGGCGAAACGCCTGCTCCACGGCGCGCTGGAGAAGGTGCGTCATTTGCGCGGCAGACCACCAGGGCGCGTGGGCCGCAGTTGGCTCAAGCTCCCATGACAGCATATTCTCATCGAAGGATGAGCCTGAACGGTAGCGGCGGTACAGGAGCTGAATTTCCTTTCCAAAAGTTTCCAAAAGCCCCGGGGCCGACCAACGGGAGGCACGCGGAGGCTGCAAGTATTTGTCGGTTTTTCCTTCTGAGAAAGATTTTGGTTTTGCCTGAATAGGGCAGGCGGCTGATCGCCGACCAACGGGAGGCGCAAGGAGGCGACCTTTCATGCAGTCTGTCTCCTTTTTAGACTCCCGAACAGCTTGCGCTTGGCGCGCTGCATGGCCAGCGCGGCTTCGGTATCGGACTCGAGTTGGGCAAAGCGCTCCAGTTCAGCCATGGTGACGCCGGGGCGTAAAAAGCTCTCGCACTTGGGCACTTCGCAGAATCGTTCGAAGGGAGTAGCCCAACGCTGGTAGACTCGACGGCGTTTGCCGTTGGCTTGGGTGAGGACCGTGGGCACGGCACACGGCCGGTGGAAGTTGACGTACGGGTTGAGGTGCTCCCGGTGAAACTGGTCCATTACCTCGGCGTGTTGGGCGCCGATGTAGCCGTAGCCGATGTGCTTGCGGATGATGGCTCCATTCTTGGACTCGACCAGGCCGTTGTCTCCGGAATGATGCGGCCGCGAGCGGGTTTGTTCGATGAGCAGTTTGCCGAGCAGCCGGGCTACGGTGTAGTTGATGAACTCGCTGCCGTTGTCGGAGTGGAAGCCGCGGATCACGAACGGGAACTGTTGCAGAATGGCCTCCAGCACCGGAAGCAGCCAGAGCTCGGAGATTTGCGGAATCGCCGCCACGATCTCCCATTGGGTGACTTCGTCCACGGCATTGATGTGATACAACCCCTTGTTGCCATCCTGGTCGCCCTGATGCACGGTGTCGATGCGCAGGTATCCAGGCTGGCCTTGCGGCCGCGGCTTGCGCCGCTCGCCGATGGGGATCGGCGTGGGCCGCGTCGGTTGGTAGCTGGTGTTGCGCTTGCGGTAAGCCTCCGTGCTCCGCAGTCGGTACAGGTGCGCCACTGAGATCCCCGCCAACCGCTGGTACGCTGCCTGGCCATACTCGCTGTACTCCCGCTCCAAGATCCGCCGGGTGGCCGGCCCACTTAAGTTCGCGTGTGCCCGATCGACGTAGGCGAGCAGATCCACATCCGCGGCGGTGTAGATTGTGGGAAATCGGGTCCGTTGGTATGGAACTGCTATCACCCGACCCGTTCGCTGATACCCGGTGATCAGGCGCGTCACCTGCGCCCGGCTCAAACCCGTCATCTGCGCGAGGTAGAGCCGGACCGTGCCCTTGTCGGGCCGCGGCAAGCCGACATACTGGTGCCGCACCAGGGTTTGCTCCACCCAGTCGTACACTTCCTCCCGCCGTTGCCCGGCAAACTCCACCCCGCTGTTGGCGGTCACCAGGGCCCGGATCTGCTCCATGCTCGTGGCTTGAGAATCGTCCATTCTGATGATCAATCCTCAGCATCCCGTACCTCCCTTCAGGCTCATCTTGCGTGAGAATCCGATCTCCCGCCCAGGCTCATCTTGCATGAGAAAAGAGTCTGGAACCCAACGCCAACCTGTGAAGGGTATAATGTGAAACTTAGGAGAGATACCATGCGCGCGTTGAAAGTGACGCTTCCGGCGGCGATCCTGATGGCTGGCTTCCTGCTATGCACTTCGGCGACC
>JBAWDI010000175.1:0-3586 GCA_049590695.1 Bryobacteraceae bacterium | reverse complement strand
ACCTTGTCCTCCACGCTGGTCACAATCTTGTCGTACTCCTCGTTGTCCTCGAAGAAATCCGAAACGTACAGAAACGCGTCTCGATCCAGGCCGATATCGACGAATGCCGATTGCATGCCCGGAAGCACGCGCGTCACCCTGCCTTTGTGGATACTCCCGGCGAGCGAATACTCGTTTTCCCTCTGATAATAAACTTCGACTGGCTGATCGTCTTCGATGACCGCAACACGCGTTTCGTGGCGGGTTGCCGAGATCACTAATTCCTTCGACATCGACTGCCTCCCATGGGGCATGGAGAGGATATACGGGAAGGCGGGCGCCCTGCGTGGTCTCGAATCCCCCGGCGTCACCGGGAAACGACAAGTCGAACTCGTTACAAGCTCACGCTGGCCGGAGGCGGAGCGACATGACTCATACACCATCCGGCCGGGAACCGCTCCTCTTTGGGGGAAAGCGTTTGCACGCTACCGTCCCGAGGCTCTCTACAGGCTCCCGAACAATTTCACTTCCCGGACGGGGTACCGCATGGCCCCGCGCCCGGCTAGTTCACAAACCTTCTGAGGCGGACGTTATTGACCAGCCCCAGAGCCAAGAAATCCGTCCAAATACTGGAACCACCGTAACTCATGAAGGGCAGCGGAATGCCAGTCACCGGCATCAGTCCCACCACCATCCCGACATTCACCAACGCATGGTACAGGAGGAGGGCGGCCACCCCCATGCAGATATACATACCGGCTCGATCGGGCGCTGTCTGCGCGTTCTGCACGATGCGCATGATGAGCACAAAGAAGAACGCCAGCAACACCACCACGCCCGCAAACCCATGCTCCTCGGCAAAGGCCGCGAAAATGAAATCCTTGTGCGGCACGGGCAGAAAACGAAGCTGGGTCTGAGTTCCCTTGGTGACACCCTTGCCGAACATCCCGCCCGATCCAACCGCTATCTTGGATTGAATCAACTGGTAGCCTTTGCCCTGCGGGTCCCGCTCGGGATCCATGAAACTCACCAACCGCGCCTTCTGATAGTCCGTCAGGAAATGCTGCCAACTCACCGGAACCACGATCACCGCCACTACGGCTATGACGGCCACATACTTCCAACGCAAACCCGCGAGAAACGCACCCGCAATCAGAACCGCGAGGTACGATACCGAGGTGCCCAAGTCCGGCTGCAGCAAAACCAGGACCGTGGGAATCACCACCAAGCCCGCCAGCTTGAGCACTTCCCGAATCTCCAGCACGTCCACTTTCAAATCAGCCAGGTAGCGGGCTACCAACAATATTATCACCAGTTTTACGAATTCCGATACCTCCAGGTGAATTCCGGCTCCCAGCGGAACCCAGCGGCGCGATCCGTAGGCCCTCTCCCCGATTAGAAATGTAAGCAGCAGCGCCAGGACCGACCCGGAATACATCGCGGGGACCCAGTGCAGCAGGGAGTGGTAATCCACAGCGGCCGCGATCCACATCAGCAGCAGCCCGCCGAGCACATAAACGACCTGCTTCCACCAGGCGCTTTGGAACTCGGTGTCCCGGGTGGCACTGTAGATTTGTAGGGCGCCGACGGCGCATAAGAACAGCGCGATGATGAGCACGGTCCAGTCGATGTCGCGTGGTGAGAGGTAGCGGGACATGTCAGTTTGGGGGCCCGGGCAGCCCCAAGGACGCCACACCCGCCAGCCTTCCGGCGGCCGCTACCTGCTGCTGGTGCAGAGCGGACAGGCGGTCTTTTTTGTCGAAATAGGCTTTCAACACATCGCGCACAATGGGCGCCGCAAGCTGGCCATGCTCGCCATGCTCGAACAGGGCCACCACCACGATTTCCGGCGCCGGCCGCGGGGCAAAGCCGACGAACCAGGCGTTATCCTTCATATTCTGGCTCTGTCCGGCGGCCGTGCCCTTCAGGAAATCGTTGGAGGCGAGCTGCGCGGACCCTGTCTTCCCACATACCTCGATGTGCGGCAATTGCGCGCGCACGCCCGTCCCGCCGCCTTCGTTCACCACGCCGTACATCCCGTCGATCACATCCTTCCAGTTATCATAGGTGAAGCCCCACTCTACGGGCTTGCCGGTCTGGCCGAGGGTCTTCACCAAGTGCGGCTGGTACCACTTGCCGTCCATGGCAATCCCGCCGTAGGCGCGGGCGAGTTGCAGCGGTGTTACCGTCAGCGCGCCCTGCCCGATGGCCACCGATGGCGTCTCCCCGGCATACCACTTGGTCCGGAAGTTGCGCAGCTTCCACTGCTCAGAGGGAACCGTCCCTTCGGCTTCATGCGGCAGGTCGATGCCGGTCTTCTGCCCGAAACCCACCAGGTCCGCGTAGAAGGAGAGGTTGTCAATTCCCGCTTTGCTGCCGATGGTATAGAAGTACGAGTCGCACGAGTGCACGATGGCGTTGTGCAGCGCAATCGTACCGTGCCCCGTTTTCACCCAGCAGTGGTAGTAGTGGCCGTAGAGCGTCACGCCGCCGGAACAATGCACGGTGAACTTGTCGTCGATGGTGCCGGTCTCGAGCGCCGCCAGAGCCACGATGGGTTTGAAGGTCGACCCCGGCGCCTGTTGCGCCTGAATGGCGCGGTTGAGCATGGGGTTGTCCGGGTTGTCACGGATCTCTTTCCAATCCTTCGCCTTGATCCGCACGGCGAACTTATTGGGATCGAAAGCGGGCCGGCTCACCATGGCCAGCACGTCTCCGTTTCGCGGATCGAGGGCCACCACCGCGCCATTGCGTCCATCCATGGCCAGCTCGGCCACGGCTTGCAGGTCGAGGTCGATGGTGAGCTGGAGGTCCTTGCCCGCAATCGCCGGCTTGGTGGCCAGCACCTGCCGCACCTGCCCGCGGTTGTCCACCACCACCTGCCGCTGCCCGTCCACGCCCGTCAGCCAATCGTTGTACTGGCGCTCAATGCCGAACTTGCCCACCACGGCGCCGGGCTCGTATTTGGCGAACTCCGGCAAGTCCAGTTCCTCTTCGCTGATTTCACCGGTGTAGCCGATGACATGGGCCAGCATGCCGTTCTGCGGATAGAGGCGGGGCTGCGCCGAGATGACCACCAGCTCGGGGAAGAAATCGTGGTGCGAATCGACAAAGGCCAGGTCGGCCGGAGTCATCTCTTCCTTGAGCACGATGGGCTCGTAGCGGGGGCGCGATCGGAAGCGCCGGACGCGGGCTTCGAGGTCGTTCAAATCCAGGTCCAGGCCTTGCGCTATGGGACGCAAATGCTCTTCTTTCAATGACTCCCTGGCCAGAAGCAAAGTAAAAGATGAGTGGTTATCGACGATCACGCGGCCGTCGCGGTCGAGAATGCGCCCGCGCGGCGCGAGGATGGGCACCGACTTGATGCTATTCTGCTGGGCGCGCTCGCCGTAGAACTCCGGGTTCTGCACCTGGAGCCTCCAGAAGCCCGAAATCAGAAACAGAAAAACGGCCACGGTGACGTACTGAAAAACGGCAATCTTGCCAGCCGCGAACCGCGTGTCGTCGTGCAGGGGCGGCTTATCGGAGAGGTGCGTTTCGAGATTTGGGTCGGCCGGTGGCAGGATCACAAAAGTCAGTAGGGGCCGGGCATGCCCGGCCCCTACTC
>JBAWDI010000174.1:0-7765 GCA_049590695.1 Bryobacteraceae bacterium | reverse complement strand
GTATTACGGTAATCATTGGGGAATTGCCAAAGCACAGATTGAGTTGGGTAACTTATCTGAAGCCAAGCAATCGCTGGCGCGCGCGCTGGACACCCCAGGACTGCGTTCGCCCACCAAGGAAGAAATCGAAGAGTTGCTCGCTGAAATCTCGCAGTGAATTGCTACGGCGTGTTGACAGCGAGTCACGAGTAGGGGTGGGCCGGCGGCATCATCACCCGCCAGGGGTACGAATCCGATTCAATCGACGTGTGGTCGCCAAGCACAAAGTGGACTGTGAGCGGATCACGCGCCACTCGGAAACTGCTGGGATTCGGCTCCACGCGCCCCCCCAAGTCCCCTGAAGGAAATGTGTGTGGGCCCTTTCGCACTCGTGGCGGTCGGGTCGGTTCCGGGCGCGGAGACACGGCCCTCGCCGCCTAAGCGGCGACAGACCGCGGTTGGACCATCTTCTCGATTTCTCGTTGCCGCGATTGCCGGGCGGTGCGGAGGTCGAACTCGAGTTGGAGACCCAGCCAGAATTCGGCCGAAGTCCCGAGGTATCGCGCCAGGCGCAGAGCGGTATCGGCGGTGATTCCCCGGCCACGCACCACATCATTGAGGCGCGTTGCCGTGATGCCCAATGCTTTGGCGAGTTGGTTAACGCTCATGCCCAGCGGTTCGAGAACGTCCTCGCGAATAGTCTCGCCGGGATGGGGAACGGGTATCGAATTAGCCATAACATCACATTCCTAATGGTAGCCGGTGATCTCCACGTCGTGGGCGTCTCCGTCTTTCCAAACGAAACAGATGCGGTACTGATCGTTGATTCGGACAGTGTGTCGCCCTTTCCTGGAGCCTTTCAGGGCCTCTAAGCGGTTGCCTGGGATCGCCGCCAAATCTCGAAGCGATTTCGCCTGGTTCAGATGGATGAGCTTCCGGAGCGCGATCTTTTCGATGGGCCGAAACAATCGAGGCCGCTATTCGGTTGTGGAGGGCTTAGCCCTCCTCTCGGCGCAGATAGCACTCCCAGCCGATGTCGTCTGCCCTCGCGGGACCATGGGATGGCGGTTGGGCTTATACTGAATGAGATTTGGAAAGCCAAAAATGGAAATCCTCGGTAAAAATCCTATGAAGACCTTCGCGCAACTCCTCATGCCGCTGCTGTTGGTGAGCGTCGTTTCGGCCCAGGAAAGGCCGTGGCAGCGAATCTCCGATCCCGCCGCCGCGCAACTCGCGGCAAAATTCGCCTCGCCGCCCTCGGAATACGGCTCGCAATTCGACTGGGGCTTCAGCGACAAGCTCACCCGCGAGGCCATGGCGGCCATCCTCGACCATGCCAAATCGCTGGGCGTAATGGGCGCTTTCGTCGAGCCCAAGGTCGGCAACTCCCCCTACCTCTCCGCCGGCTACTTCCAGGCAGTCAAAATTCTGGTGGAGGAGGCCGGGAAACGCGGTATGTATCTGTGGTTCGACGATGACGGCGGGTATCCCTCCGGGTTTGCCGGCGGCAAATTCACCAACGAGCGCCCGGACTTGCGCATGCAGGCCTTGGCTTCCCCCCAGCATGTCCCGGTCACCGCCGGCCAGCAGTACTCCTACCAGCTCGATCCTCGAACCATCTGCGTATTGGCTGTCAACCTCGACTCCGGCGCCACTCAGGTGCTCGACAGTTCGTCGGGGACCGTGAACTGGACCGTGCCCGCGGGCAAATGGGAAATCGTTCTGCCCCGCTCCCAGTTCCGCTCCGGCCCCACGCGCTCGGCCAACAACCAGACCGGCGCCAAGGACGGCACCCACTCGCTCATGGATTACCTGAATCCCGAGGCGGACAAACTCTTCGTCGAGTGGACCTTCGATGCCTACAAGCAGGCCGTCGGCGGCGAATTGGGAAAGACGGTCCTGGGCTTCCGCGGCGACGAGCCGGCCTTCGGCTTCAACCCCTGGTCGCCCGCGCTCCTGGCCGAGTTCCAGAAGCGCAAAGGTTATGACTTGCGTCCATACCTTGCGAAGATTGCCTCCATCAGTATCGGCGGGCGCGCTTCCACTGCATCGGCCGGCGTCAATCTCGACGAGAGCCACCGCGTCTATGCGGACTATTCCGACGTGTGGTCCGATCTCTACGGCGAAAACTTCTTCGGCATGGAAGGCAAATGGTGCTCCCAGAATCATGTCGAGATGCAGATGCACATCGAACACGAGGAAATCCTGCCGCAGCTCGCCATCGCCGACGGCGATTTCTTCAAGTGCATGCGCGGCATCCAGGTGCCCGGAGTGGACACCATCTGGCACCAGATCTGGCACGATGTGGTGGCCGATTTTCCCAAGCTGGCCTCCTCGGCGGCGCATCTGAACGGGCACCCGCGCGCGATGACCGAGGCTTTTGCGGCCTATAATCCGCAACCCGACTTCAAGGAAGCCGGTTGGATTCTCAATCACCTTCTGGTCAACGGCATCAGCCGCATCGAATACATGGGCATGGGCGGAGCGGGGCCGGGCCGCGGCTTTTACAGCGACGCCGGCTTTCCTGCCCTCTCCGCCCATGTCAACCGCGTCGGCTACCTGCTCGGTGAAGGCCGCCCCACGGCGCAAATCGGCGTCTATATTCCTTCGAGCAGCTTCTGGTTCAACGACTCCGCCGCGAACACCGCCTTCATAGCCATCGTCCACCAACTCCTCCAGCACCAGCGCGACCTCGACTACGTGGACGAATACGCGCTGTCGAAAACGCTCAAGCTGCATGGGCGCGAACTGGTCAACTTGAGTGGCCAGGCTTATCGCGCCATTTTGATTCCGCCGGTGGACGCCGTCTCCCTTGCCGCGCTGGACAACCTGCGCGCCTTCGCCAAGGCCGGCGGCAAGGTCGTCTTTTTCGGAAGCGCGCCCAAGCTGGTCATGGACAAGAATTTTCTCACGGCTACCGGGCCCGCCGACATAAGCTGGGCTACCCTGGAACCGGCGCCTGAAATCACTCCCCAGGTTCTGGCAGCCCTGCCCGCGCCAGACGTGGCGACCAGCCAGGCCACGACGTGGCTCAAGTATAATCACCGCCGCCTGAAGGACGCCGACCTGTACTTCTTCTTCAACGAAGGCGACCAGCCGTTGTCGCTAAAGACGACCGTCGCCAACAACGGCACGGCCAAGCAGGCGCAACAGTGGGACACTACCAGCGGGAAAATCGCGCCTTGGGCCGGCGCCACATTTGCCCGCGGCAAAACCACGCTCCCGCTTGAACTCCAGCCCTGGGGCACGAAGATCGTGGTAATCGACTCCAAGTAGAGGAAGACAACTCCCCGCGGCCGCCGAAACTGGGCCGCCGTTTCAGTCACAAAATCTCGCCCCACCAACGCAACCTATTGAAAAACAGTGGCTTAAAACTCCATGTTTGACAACTCCACACACCCCAACGAGATGCGTCACCCCAAAAAGGGGACAGACGCATTTTCCGGGTTGGCCAACAAATGCGTCTGTCCCCTTTTTCGGCGGAACTTAACCACCCTCAACGTGTTACAACAGAACATCGGTGGATTTTGGCCGCTATCGGTGTGTGCGCCCGAGGATTGAATGGATCGTCGGAAGAAATTCCTGCTTTTCGGCGTCGCTTGGCTCTCGGCCCTGGGACTGACGTGGTTCCTCTACGCCAACGCCGTGGCCCCGAAAGTCGAGCCGCAGGTGCGCGTGGTGGTCGCCGCGCACGATATGCCGCTCGGCACGCTGCTGCATCCGAGCGACATCAAACTGGTGGATTACCCGGAGCGCAACGTCCCCAAAGGCGCTGTGTTCCAGGCGGCCAACGCGGTCAACCGCGTGCTCCTCGTCGCCATGAGCTCGAGCGAGCCGCTGCTCAACTCCAAGCTTTCCGCCCCCACCTCCGTGGAGGGCGTCTCTTCCACCATTGAAACCGGCTATCGCGCGGTGTCCGTGCAGATCACCGACGTCACCGGCGTGGCCGGGCTGATCCAGCCGGGCTCGCGCGTGGACGTGATCTTCACCCGCCCCGGCTCCATGGCCGAAGCCACCACCGCCACCATCCTGCAGGGCGTGAAGGTGCTGTCCACCGGCCACATGACGCCAGCCGGGCAGACGGTGGACCCGCGCGCCCCCAAATCGCAGGTGGTGACGCTGGTGCTGGCGCCGGAAGACGCCCAAAAGCTGGAACTCGCCAAGAATGAAGGCAAGATCAGCCTCTCGCTGCGCAATCCGCTGGATGCCTCCCAGTCGCCCTCCACCGGCCCCGTCACCACCGAGGTGCTCGACCCCATGATCAGCGCCCGCCTGGCCCGCGCCCGTATGGGGCGCACTACCAACATCGCCAAGGCCAACCTCGAAGACCCGCGCGTCTGGCAGGAACTCACCGGCCAGAATCAGAAGAAAACCGGCGACGCCCAGAAGGAGAAGCAGAGGCTGGAGGAAGAAGCCCGCCGTAAGAAGGAAGCCGAAAAGCCCCGCGTGGTGGTGGACGTTTACCGCGGCGACAAGCACGTCCAGGAGCTCTTTCGATGAAGATCCCGAATAAGCTGCTATGGGCCGCCGTGCTCGCCGTCTCGTCTTCCCTGGCGCAGACCGGCCCGGCCCGGAACATCACCCTGGTGGAAGGCCGCGGCGAGCTGCTTCAGTTCCAGAGGGACGTCCAGAAGGTGGCCCTCGCGGAGCCCAAGATCGCCGACGCCGTGGTCCTCTCGCCGCGCGAAGTCATGGTCAACGCCAAAACCCCCGGCCACACCACGCTCCTGATTTGGGAGACCGGCTCCGACCCGGCGCGCTATGAAATCGAGGTCGCCAAGGACAACTCCGATTGGGACAGCTTCCGCAAGCTGATTGAGGACAACGCCAATGGCGGCGCCGTAACCGTCACCGGCTCCGGCGAGACCATCGTGCTGGCCGGCTCCGTCAAGAGCGCCGACGATTCCAAGCGCCTGGCCGGCCTGGCGCAGACGCGCGCCAAAACCGTGATCAACCTGCTGAAGGCGCCGCCGCCGCCCGATCCGCGCCAGATCCTGCTGCAAGTGAAGTTCGCCGCCGTGGACCGCACGGCGCTGACACAGGTGGGTTTCAACCTCTTCAGCCTCAACGGCAAAATGATCGGCGGCACCGGCACCGAGCAGTTCACGCCGCCGCGGTTCACCGCGCTATCCAGTGCCACGCCTGACACCAACACGGTCAATTTTTCCGATCTCCTGAATCTGTTCGCGTTCCGGCCCGATCTCAACATCGGCGCCACCATCAAGGCGCTCGAAGAGCACGATCTGCTTCAGATTCTGGCTGAACCGAACCTGATTTGCGAGGAAGGCAAGGACGCCAGCTTCCTGGCGGGCGGCTCGTTCCCCTTCCCCACCATCACCACCACCCCCACCGGCGGCGCCACCGCGCCCGTCATCACGGTGCAGTTCAAGCCCTACGGCGTCAAGCTGGATTTCACCCCCACCATCACGCCGCAGGGAGGCATCAACCTGAAAGTGGCGCCGGAGGTCAGTTCGCTGGACTTTACCAACGCGGTCACGCTACAGGGCTTCACCATCCCCTCCCTGGCGCAGCGCCGCGCCGAAACCGAAGTGCTTCTCAAGGACGGCGAGAGCTTCGCGATTGCCGGCCTGATTGACCAGCAAGTGGTCGAAACCATGGATAAGGTGCCGGGGCTGGGCGACATCCCCATTCTGGGAAAGCTGTTTCGGAGCCGCAGCACCCAGAAATCTAATGACGAGCTGCTGGTGCTGATCACCCCGCACTTGGTGCGTCCGCTGAGCCCGGAGGAGAAGGCCAAGCTGCCGGATATGCCCGCGGCCTTCCTCCCCGCGGTGCCCGATCGGAAGGGAAAACCGTCGAAGCCCGCCAACCAGCCGGAGTTTGTAGGTCCCCGTGGCCAGCAGATACCCCAGCCGTAGGGCGGCGGTTACAGACCGCCGCGCAGGATGCAATCCTGCCCCACATGGTTCCATGTCCCTGCAACTCGCGGTCATCATGGTGCCCGTGCTCTTTGGCATGATGGGCTTCGCCATCGACCTGGGCCGCCTCTATCTCATCCGCGGCGAACTCAACCAGGCCGCCAACGCCATGGCCCTGGCCGCCGCCGCCCAGCTTGTCGGCACCTCGGCGTCGCTCGGTAACGCCACCACCGCGGCGCAACAATCGCTGGATGACACCAATCACCTCGCCAACAAGTACAATTTCGGCTCGCTCGAGATCGGCCAGACCACCGGCAACCTCACCAGCACGGTCACCCCCCCCGCCTATTTCGCCACCGTCGCCGACGCCACCGGCGCGACCGGCAGCACCGGGACGCAGGCCGACGGCACCACCGCGCGCCACGTCCAGATCAGCTTGACCGCCGACGCGCCACTGCTCTTCTGGAGCATCCTCCCGGTGGGGCAATCGCGCAAAACCCCCATCGCCGGCCAAGCCCTGGCGGGGATTAGCGCGCCCCTTTGCACGGCCTGTGGAATCGAGCCGTTCGCCGTCGCCGCGCTGGATACCACCGATACCGTGAACTTTGGCTTCGGAGACCCCACCGCCGGCACGCTCTTCACCTTCGCCTTCTACTGCATCGGCACCGCCACCATTACCAGACCGCCGACCCTCACCGGCACGGTGGTGGAGTACGTCGTCATCAACCGCTACGACACCGCCAACGCTACCCTCGACGAGACTCAACAGTTGTACAAGGACGGCGCGCAGGGCCTCGTGGCATCGCAAGATCCCAACCCGACCGGATCCCCCGTCCCCTTGGCCTGCGCCGGCATCAACGACGCTTCCGAGACCATCTGGGCCAGCGCCGTTCCCGCCACCTGCGCCATCACTAGTGCGCCCAGCGCCAGCGTCGCCGAGGCGCTCTGCGGCCTTTACTCCCGCCTCGACAACACCTCGCCCCCGGCCGTATGCAGCACCGCTGTGACGGATTTTGCCGGCCTCTCGGCTGCCTACCTGCCCGACACCGACGTGGCGGCCGGCGAGGTCTACACTTCTTACGCCGGGAACCTGCGGCGCATCATTACGGTCCCGATCGTGAACGCCCTGGCGGCGAACGCCTCCGTCACCATGACTGTGCTGGGCTTCCGCCAGTTTCTCCTGGAACCTGGCTCCCTGAACCCCGCCGACTCCTACGGACGCTTCGTGGTCCAGTACATCGGCAGTCCCGCGCCGGTCCAGCAGGGCTGGTTCGACGACCACTTCGGGCTCGGCTGCCCCATCCCCGTGCCCTCCGGCCCGGGAAAGGTGGTGCTGCACCAATGAGGCGCGGGCGCAGAGGCAACATGGTTGTGGAACTGGCGATGTGGCTGCCGGTGCTCTTTCTCCTCATTGCCGGCATCATCCAGTTCGGCAAGATCACTTACCTGTACTACACGCTCCGCAAGATCGAGTACACCATCGCGCGCTCTGTCTCCATCGGGAGCGGCGTCAACTTCTGCCCCGACGCCGGCGACCCCGTCATCCAAGGGGCCATTCAATTCGCGCTTACCGGCACCACCGACGGCTCCGGACCGCCGCTGGTATGGAACTTGACGCCCGATATGATCTCGGTAACCACCGAATGCATCGACCCCGCCACCGGTCTTCCGGGACCGTGCGACACAGGCGGCTGCGATGGCGCGGTGGGCGCCCAGCGGCCCGGTTACGTGGTGGTGACCATCCCCGACGGCTACCAGGTGCAGTTGCGCATCCCGTACATCCTGCTGAATCCGTTCTCATTCAAGCCCACGGTGGCCGTCCCCTTTGGAGGCGTTTCATGAGGTGGCGTGTGCCACTGCACTCCTCTGTGGGGCGGACCCCCTGGTCCGCGGCCGGCCCCCTGGCC
>JBAWDI010000173.1:0-1528 GCA_049590695.1 Bryobacteraceae bacterium | reverse complement strand
ATCCGGAGGAGAGGCGGAGACCACCGCCGGCGGCCCTCCACTCAAGCTCTACGCCGCGGTGCGCATCGCGCTGGGCCCGGCCGGCGAGCGGCGGGTACGCTTCCGGGTACTGAAAAACAAGGTGGCGACGGCCTTCGCGGAGGGCGACCTGAGGTGGAAAGCCGGCCTGGGATTCGCGGAAAGCCCGTAAAACGGCCCTCCCAGCAGGCCGGAATCGAAAAAACCGCGAAAAATCGGGCTTTTGTGGCGCTTTTCTCTTTACATCACCATCTCCTTACCTTATGATTGATATCAATTAAGCCGCGCGTTCAATAAAACGTGCGGTCTTAGAATTGTTTTCGATGGTGATGTGGGGTAGGGCGTGCAACGCGTGCGGTTTGCTCCACGCTGGATTGAGACAAACGAAACCACGGGAGAATCAAAGGAGAGATATGGCAAATCTGAGAATGACCCAGACGCAACTGGTGAAAGCGCTCGCGGCGGGCTGCGAGGTCAACAACAAGGCCGCCAAAGGGTTCCTGGAGGAACTCGCTAAACTGGCGATCGGCGAAGTGAAGAAGAACGGCGTATTCGTGCTGCCCGGCATCGGCCGGTTAGTGCGCGTGGATCGCAAGGCTCGCACCGGGCGCAACCCGGCGACCGGCGAAGCCATCAAGATTCCGGCCAAGAAGGTCGTGAAGTTCCGCGTGGCCAAAGCCGCCAAGGACGCGATCGTTCCGCCGAAGAAGAAGTAGCCAAGGGACAGGCCGCAAACGCAAAACCCCGCGAGGCCCAACCGGTCTCGCGGGGTTTTTTCTTTGCAGGATGTTTTGAAGCCGAGATGAACCCAGCCCAAGGTGCGGGCTGTTCCACGAAGCTGCCGTCTACTTCTTCTCTCCGACCTTTTCTTCTTCCTTCTTGTCTTCTTCGCCGCCCTTGAGGGCATCCTTGAAGTTCCGGATCCCTTCGCCTAGACCTTTCCCCAGGTCGCCGACCTTCTTTCCGCCGAACAGCAGCACGGCAACCAAGGCGATCACAACGATCTCGGGAAAGCCTAGCCCGGCAAAACCGGCAGTTAGCACGCCAGTGGGTTCCATACGGCCTCCTTTACATAGGTCATTGTAGCGGATTGCGGGCGGGAGCGTAGCGCCGGGCCCAGTGGGCGCCTCTACCGGAACCAGGAGCGCACGTCGAAAATGTCGCGGCGCATCCCCTCGGAGAACGGGGCCATCAGGACGTTGATAGCGAACCAGGTGGTGCCGACCGAGAGCAGTGCCCCCGTCACCCAGTTCTTCCCAAAGACAATCCGCAGCAGGATGGCGGCCGCGAAAGGCAGAACCGCGGTGGCCACCCGCGCATACGGACTCAGGTCCTCGAATATGCCTGCCACCGGCACGATAGCAGTCTAGCGCCGCCGGCGTCTCGCAGGTCAAGTTGTCCAAGGATAACGTTTTGTGAGGTAGCCTACATGCATGGCTGAATTTGTGGAACTGGGAGCGGACCCGGCGGGCACGCTCTCCATTGAAGATGTGGCGCGCGTGGCGCGCGA
>JBAWDI010000172.1:0-5312 GCA_049590695.1 Bryobacteraceae bacterium | reverse complement strand
CCCGCGCTCGAAACCCGCATGAAGCGCGCCTTCCGCTGCAGCTCGCCGACGTCCCGCGCGCCGCAATAGCCCATGCCGGAGCGCAGTCCGCCCACAAGCTGATACACCATCTCGGAAAGCGGGCCCTTGGCGGCCACGCGGCCCTCGATGCCTTCGGGGACCAGTTTGGAATTGGGGTCCTGCGAATAGCGGTCGTAACTGCCTTGCTGCATGGCTCCCGTCGAGCCCATGCCGCGGTACGTCTTGAACGTGCGGCCCTGGTAGAGAATGGTTTCGCCGGGGCTTTCATCGGTGCCCGCCAGCAAGCTGCCGATCATGACGGTGTCGGCGCCGGCGGCAATCGCTTTGGTGATGTCGCCGGAAAACTTGATGCCGCCATCGGCAATGAGAGGCACTCCGGCTTCCCGCGTGGCCCGCGCGCACTCCACAATGGCGGTGATCTGCGGGACGCCGGCGCCGGAAACCACGCGCGTGGTGCAGATGGAACCGGGGCCGATGCCCACTTTGACGCCGTCCACGCCCAGCGAAATCAATTCCTTTGCGCCTTCGTAGGTGGCCACGTTGCCGGTGATGAGCTCGACTTCCGGCAGCTTGCTCTTGATGGTCTTCACGGCAGCCATGACGCGGGCGCTGTGTCCGTGCGCGGTGTCGATGGCCAGCACGTCCACTTTGCGCGCCACCAACTCTTGAGCGCGCTCCAGGTAATCGCCGGTGGCGCCGATGGCCGCGCCCACGCGCAAGCGGCCCTGACTGTCTTTGGCCGAGTTCGGGTACTTCAGCTTTTTCTGGATGTCCTTGACGGTGATGAGGCCCTTGAGGGTGAACTGGTCGTCCACCACTAGCAGCTTTTCGACGCGGTGCTTGTGCAGGATGGCCTCGGCCTGCTCCAGCGTGGTGCCCACCGGAACCGTCACCAGGTTCTCCTTGGTCATCACCTCGGAGATGGGCAGGTCGAAGCGGTTCTCGAAGCGCAGGTCGCGGTTGGTGAGGATGCCCACCAGCCTGCCGCCCTTGGTGACCGGCACGCCCGAAATGCGGAACCGGCTCATGAGCTCCTGCGCCGCTGAGATGGGCTGGTCGGGGCCTATGGTGATGGGGTCCACGATCATGCCGCTTTCACTGCGCTTCACGCGGTCCACCTCTTCGGCCTGGCGCTCGATAGACATGTTGCGATGAACGATTCCGATGCCGCCCTGCTGCGCCAGCGCGATGGCCAGGTGCGACTCGGTGACGGTATCCATGGCGGCGGAGACCACGGGGATGTTCAATGCGATCTGGCGGGTGAGGCACGTGCGCGTGTCCACCTCGGCCGGGAGCACTTCGCTGCGGGCCGGCTCCAGCAAAACATCGTCGAAGGTGAGGCCCTCGGAGAGTACGTCTTGAGTCATGGTGATTCCTCCCATGATAACGTACAGTGGCGCGGACCTCCGGGGCCAACGGCGTCGGGAGCCACCACCATGAGGAGCGGCCCTTATTCCCGCCGGTCAGCCCCCTTCAAAATCGACGACGCTGCCAGCGCAACGCCGCGGCGGATAGAAGCCCCAGGGCCGCCAGCGCGAGGCTGGCCGGCTCGGGAGCCGGGTCTGCCGTGAACCCGTTGTAGTTTCCCGATGAATCGATGTACCACCCCGCAGACCGCCGGTTGGGCCCGTGCTGTCGTACCCGCCCATCAAGGTGTTGTTATTGTTGATGCCGTTCAGTTGGGTACCGGTCACGCCGGTGCCCGCATAATTGATGGCGTTGTAATTCGTGCCGTCGTAAGTGAACCCGTGCGAGTTTCCGCCGGCATCGTAGTAGGTGCCCACGATGTTTCCGGAGGCGTTGATGCCCCAGGCCATGGTGCTGGGGGCCCCGGGGAAATCGACGGTGGCAAACAGGCCGGGGACGAGGCTGGCGAAACCCTGAAAAGGCCCCGCGGTGCTGTTGGCGTAAGTCCCCGCCAGCATGCCGTTGGAGATGATGCCGAAAATCGCCGATATCGGGGCGCCAGGGTAATCCACCGTCGTGAAGACGCAGCCCGCCTTAAGGGCTGGAGCGGCGGCGAGAGAAGCTAAGAATGCGCAACAAAACAAGGCCTTCCCGTTCCTGATAGGCCTCGCGCGTACCGGGCGACACTGGGTGTCGCCCGGACAACTGCCAGCGCGCCAGCGGCGTTCGGAGGAGGAGCAGCGGGAAAGGGCCGCCAGCGCCGCTAGAACGTCCTGGAAGAGTCGGCTTCCCGACTGGATCCTCGCGGCCACAATCCCGAAAGAATATTATACGCCTCACTGCGGCCGAATGCAAGAGCAGAATTATCCGCCAGCGCCCCAACCCTCCGGAACACTCTAGCCCCTCGGACGAGGGCGTCGTCCCCCGCTCAGTTTCCCACGGAGGTGTACAACGTTTGCGCCCCGGGCACGCCGCCCAGAGTGAACGTCACCGGCACCGCGTCGCTGGGGGGAATGTTCGGCACCACCACGTTGAACTGGTACACGCCCACCAGGCTCGGCGCTAATCCCGCGTATTGGAGCGTGGCTGGAGCCGATCCGAAGGAGATCTGGAACAATAGCGTCAGGGCAGTGTTACCCGGGACGACCTGGCCCGCGGGAATGTTGGGATTCACCGGACCAAATCCGACGCCAAAAATGATGAGGACGTCCCCGGGTTTGGCCCGCCGCGAGGTGTATCCCGAAATGGCGCCGGGCGGCGCGACAAAGGTCTGGTAATCGGGGAACAGCGCGCCCACATATTGCATTCCGCCGATATTCAGATATCCCGGCGCTAACAGCCCCGCCGCGGTCGGGTTCACGGTGATGGTATATGAATTGCTAGTCCCGATCGCGGTGGTCACCGTAATCTGCTGCTGGCCGGTTCCCACATTCGACGGCACCAGCGCATTCACCTGGCCTGGGCTGGCGTAAGCGATGAAGGCGGCCTGGCCGCCGATGGTCACCATGGTTCCAGCGAGCGAAGTGGGGGCATTCACGCCGTTGAAGGAGCCGCCCCAATTGAGCGAGTCGGCCGCCAGGTTCGAGCCGTAAATCTCGATGAAGGCCCCCGGCGCAATCGAAGTGAAGCCTCCGAATCCACTAGAGGTAATCACTCCGTTGATGGCAGGCGGGGCGGCCGTCATCAGGCGGATCACGCTGTTCTGGGTATCCGAGACGTAGATATTACCGTGGGGATCCACCAATACGGCCAGCGGGAACGACAGTTCGGCGCTGGCGGAGGAGCCTCCATCTCCGGTATAACCGGAGAACCTGTTGCCGGCCAACGTCGTGATCGTGCCAGTCGCCGCCGATACCCTGCGAATCCGTTGGTTAAAGGTATCCGCGATGTAGAGGTTGCCGGCGGCATCCAGCGCCACGCCGGAAGGGTGATCCAGTAGCGCGCTGGCGGCCGGGCCTCCGTCTCCGCTATAACCACATGCACCGCTGTCGCTGCCGGTCACCGTCGTGGGGATGGTGATCGAGCCGCTGGGCGTCACTTTGAGAACGCGGCAATTGTTGGTGTCCGCGATGTAGACGCGGCCGGCGGCATCCACCGCTACACCCTTAGGCGAACTCAGTACGGCGCTGCCGGTGGAAAGCGTCGTGATGTAGCTGTTCGACGCCGCCACCATGCGGATGCGGCTGTTCCCGGTGTCCGCAATGTAGAGGTTGCCGGCGGCATCCAAAGCGAGGCCGGTGGGCTCGGAGAGTTGCGCGCTGGTGGCCAGGCCATGATCCCCGGTACCACCGGCACCGAGAGCGTTGCTGCCCGCGAAAGTCGTGATGGTGCCACCGGACACCTTGCGGATCACGTAGTTGTCGGGGTCCGCGATGTAGAGGTTGCCCGAAGAGTCCATCGCCAGGCCGGAAACACGGCCCAACTCGGCGCTGGTGGCCGCTGCTGCGTCCCCCGTGTAACCGGGAGTGCCGTCGCCTGCCACCGTCGAGATGGTGCCGCCCGTCACCTGGCGGACCCGGAAGTTGTCCTGGTCGCCGATATAGAGGTTGCCCTTAGAGTCCAGGGCTATGCCGAAGGGGTTGTTGAGCTCGCTGGTGTTGGCTGCCACTGCATCCGCCGTATAACCGGCGGTATTGTCGCCGGCGAACGTCGTAATGATGTATGCCGGCGCCTGGCAGAAAGCTGGCGCGAACATGGATGCGACGCCCATCGCACAGACGAAAGCAGCTCGGTTGAAGGCGCGGTGTTTCACTGATATGGTCTCCAATTTCTATCCCCGCTCATACCACTCTACTAGCCCGCAACCCGCTCCATTGTTCCGCCAGCACGATGGAATTGGCCGGGTTCTTGGGGTCGTATTTCACGGAAACCGCGTCGATCGTCGAAAAATCAAGCGGCATATACTGCTTCAGCATCGAGACATCCTGCGACGCGGTGTATTCCACTCCGCGCACGCCATACGAATAGAACAGAAGATCGTCGCGGATCTCCACCAGCATGGCGTCGCTCATCTTGCCGCGGGCCACCAGGCCGGACCGGCGCCGCCGCTCTCGTTCCTCCGGCCCGATGCGGGAACGCTTCCACGCCCGGTACCCAGCGAGCGCGCCCCATGCAGCGAGCACCACGGCCAGCGCCAGCAAGACTGCGTTCGCGACCGCCCATGACAGACCTAGAACACGCGGCATTTGAGGAACGGCTTACCCGCCTTCGTCCAGGTTTACGGTATCGAGAATAACCTTCACGCTCGCTGCTCTCCGGATCACTTTCAGTTTACCGCATCATTTGAGGGCTCTTCACCGTGTAGCGCGGGACACAGGGTGTGCCCTTTCGGCCCGGCGCTACCACGGGCGGTAGAATGAAGTCAGTGCCTGGGAAAACCTTCTATCTCGAAACCTTCGGCTGCCAGATGAACGTGCACGATTCCGAAAAGGTCGCCGGCGCCCTCATGGCCCGCGGCTACACCCAGGTGGAGACGCCCGAAGACGCTCACCTGGTGCTCTACAACACGTGCAGCATTCGCGACAAGGCCGAGCAGAAGGTGTTCCATCGCCTGCGGCAGTTCCAGCGCGCCGCGGGCAAGGGCAAAATCTTCGGCGTGCTGGGCTGCGTGGCCCAGCAGGAAGGCGAGGAGATCTTCCGCCGCGCCCCGCACGTCAGCCTCGTGGCGGGCTCCGCCAGCTACCCCCAACTGGAAGCGATGCTGGTCCAGCTCGAATCCGGAAACCGCCGCGTCACCGGCCTGAGCCTGGCGACGGACGAAACCTTCGATACCCCTTTTGCGCACCGCGACAATCCCTACCGAGCTTCGATCACCATCATCGAGGGCTGCGACAAGCAGTGCGCCTACTGCGTGGTGCCGTTCACCCGCGGCCCGGAGCGCAGCC
>JBAWDI010000171.1:0-13068 GCA_049590695.1 Bryobacteraceae bacterium | reverse complement strand
GCCCAGCATGAACGAGATCGAAAAGCGCTCTGCGGCGGAACGGATGAAGAAAGCCGCCGAGGGGGAAGCGCTCCTCGCCGAGGCCAAGGCCATGACGCCACAGCAGGCTGCGCAGAAGGTGGAGAGTCTCAAGGCCAATCCCCAGGACCAGCGCCTGCACAACCAACTGATGCGCTATTACGAATTCCATTCAGACGTCAAAGGCCAGAGCTCGTTGATCCTGTGGTACATCGAGCACCAGCCTGGCGGCAAAGCATGGGCGTGGAACATCAACCCCGGATGGGACCGCGCAGGGTACGAACAAGGGAAGCGCCTATGGCTGGCGAACGTGAAGGCACCGGGCGCCACGGTCGAGATTTACGACCGTGCCGCGCGCTTCCTGCAAGGCCCCGACTACCCGTTAGCCGAGGAGATCCTGCTCGCCGGCCGCAAGGCTTATCCGGACGACCGGAATTTGCTGCGCGCCCTCGGCGAGCACTACGCGCTGGCGCTGCTCGGCGCCGAGGAACCGCGGACGGAGTATAACGTCATTCGCTCCACCAACCCCAACGAAGCGCAAGGCCCGTACGCCAGCAGCGTGCGCGCCAAATTGGAAAAATCCACCGACAGCCGGATGCTTGCGTTCACGGCGCAGGGGCTGACAATGTGGGGCCACGGCAACAATGGCATTTCGCCCGAAGCCCTCGCGCTCGCAGAATCCTACGCCGCCAAGGCAGTTTCCCTTGACCCCGCGAGCGAACTGGCGAAGAACATCGCGCTCCGCGTGCAGACGTATAAGGAATACGCGAGGCTGAACGGGTTGCAGAAACTTCCGCCAGAGGAACAGAAGCGCCTTGGCGACGCAGTTAGGCTTCGCCTGGTGGAATCCGAAATGAACAAGGCGTGGGGTCCAACGTTCAAGACGCCCGATTTGGAACTTACCGCGCAGAAGGCGCGCGAAGTTGTGGAGATCGCCAAACGCATCCCCGGCGATCCACATAGCTCCTACGCCGCGTTTCAGGCGAATCTCACGCTGGGCAAGGTTGCGCTGAGAAAGGGCGACAAACGCGAGGCCGCTCGCTTTCTGTTGGCCGCCGCCGATGTCCCGGAATCCGAGGAACTTCGCCTCGGCTTCACATCCATGAACCTTGCCCGCGCGCTGGTGGATTGGGGCGACCGCGAGACGGCAGCGCAATTTCTGGAGCGCCTCGCGCCGAAAACGGCGCGGACCAAGCAACTTCAGGACTGGGCCGCGCAGATCCGCAAAGGCATCAACCCGGAACTGCTGCCCATCATGGCGGGCTGCGGACAGGAACCCTGCTAGCGCAGAAGAGCGCGTCAAAGGATGATAAGTGGGGTTACCGGAGAAGTGCCGCAGGCCTCACCGGCCAAGCACTCGGGGCACAGGAGGCCATGTGGCCGTATCACGCCCGAGCCGTCGAAATGGAAGCGGATCCCCATAAAAGAACCCGTCCCTGAATCTCCGCGCGCGCCCGCCCTCAACGCAACGGCTTAAGTGAACAGCATTGGGCCTGAACCGCTTGGGGACAGAAGGCTTTTCTCGTGCGGGCAACCTACGGGCCGAGTGGGGGGCGCCCTCTGGGCCCGGCCGCCGGATGCCATCCGGCCCCCCACTATAATCGAATCAGTGGAACTGGAAAAGACACTGCTGCGCAAGGTCGGCGAAGCCATACACCGCTTCAAGATGATTCGCGACGGCGACCGGGTGGCGGTGGCGCTCTCCGGGGGGAAGGATTCGGCCACCCTGCTGGAGGCCCTGCTGCTGCTCCAGAACCGCGCGCCGGTGGATTTCTCGGTGTGCGCGTTCACCGTGGAGCAGGGCAAGTTTTTGCGGCCCATCGAACCGCTGGGCGAGTACCTGAAACAGCGCGGCGTGGCGTGGACCTACTACCGCGACGCTCCTTCTCTGCGGCTGCTCGACGACCAGCCGGAGCACGGCTGCGACCTGTGCAGCCGGTACCGGCGGCGCGCGGTCTACGAGGTGGCCCATGGATTGAAAGCCAACGTGATCGCATTCGGCCACACCGCCGACGATTTCTGCGAGGCGCTGCTGCGCAACATGCTGTTTACCGGCAGGCTGAGCGCGCTGCCGCCGGTGACCAACTCGCGCGACCGCGAATACCGCCTCATCCGCCCGCTGGTGTTCGTCACGGAAGCGATCACGCGCGCTTATGCCCAGGCGCTGGGCGTTCCGGTGGTGCCGTGCGGGTGCTCGCAAAAGACGGGGACGGTGCGGCGCGCGCTGCGGGACATGTTCGCGGAGATCGAGCGCCAGCATCCGCATCTCAAGGAAAACATCCTCTCCGCCATGGGCAACGTGGATACGGGGCGTCTGCTCGACGCACGGCTGCTGCACCTGGAAGGCGCGCCGCGAAAGGAGATGTTCCCCATCGTCACGGATTGACCCGCGGCTTCGATACCGATTAAGATGGAGTTCTCTTTTTTCAAGCCCATTCTATGCGACTACTGCCACGCGAGGAGCACTTCTACCACCTTTTTGTGAAGCAGGTGGAGATCATCTCGGAGGCCTCCCGGCTGCTCAACGACGGAGTCCGCGCCGGAAATTCGCGCCTGGCCGGCTGCGCTACGGAAATCCTCTCCCTGGAACACCGCGGCGATGAAATCATCCACGAGATTTTCACGCGCCTCAACCAGACCTTCATCACGCCCATCGATCCCGAGGACATCCACAATATCTCTTCCGCGCTCGACAACGTGCTGGATGGGATTGAGGACACGGTGCACCGGCTGGTCTCGTACCATATCGACCCGATTCCGGCCACCATGGCGACGCTGGCGGACATTGTCGCCAGTTGCGCCCGGACTTTGACGAGCGCCTTCGAGGCCCTGGAACAGAACGGCACCATCATGGCGCACTGCATCGAGATCAACCGCCTGGAGAACGAGGCCGACCTCATCGGGCGGAGCGCGGTGGCGGACCTGTTCAACAAGGAGAAGGACCCCATCACGCTGATCAAGCTCAAAGAGGTATACGAGTTCTTCGAGAACACCATCGATAGCTGTGAAGACGTGGCCGACGTTCTGCAGAACGTAGTCGTCAAGAACAGCTAAGTATGTCCACGTTCACGCTCGCCGTTCTGATCATCGGGATCGCGCTGGTGTTCGATTACATCAACGGCTTCCACGACGCGGCGAATTCGATAGCGACGATTGTGGCCACGCGCGTCCTGACGCCGTTGCAAGCGGTGTTGTGGGCGGCGTTTTTCAATTTCGCCGCGGCCTTCGTTTTCGGCACGGCCGTGGCCAAGACAGTCGGCCAGGGATTCGTGGACCTGAACCTGGTGACGCCCTACGTCATCATGGCGGGCCTGGCGGGGGCCATCGCCTGGGACCTGATCACGTGGTGGCTGGGGCTGCCCACCAGCTCCTCGCACGCGCTGATCGGCGGGTACGCCGGCGCGGCCATCGCGCGGGTGGGAATGGTGCGTGGATTCTCGCACAGCCTGGACGCGCTGAACGTGGGCCGGGGAGGCGAATGGCCGCTCACGCTGATGTTCATCGTGGTGGCGCCCATGATCGGGATGATATCGGCGTACCTGCTGATGGTGGCGGTCTACTGGCTCTTTCGAGGATACAGCCCGTCGAAGATGGACAAATATTTCCGCAAGTTCCAGTTGCTGTCGGCGGCCGCGTTCAGCCTCTCGCACGGCTCCAACGACGCGCAGAAAACCGCCGGGCTGATCGCGGGGGTGCTGTTCACGTCGCACTACGTGCCTGTGTTCGAGATCCCCACGTGGGTGTTGATGTGCGCCTACACGTCCATCGCCCTGGGCACGTTCAGCGGCGGGTGGCGCATCGTGCACACCATGGGCGGCAGGCTGACGCGCCTCAAGCCCCGCAGTGGGTTCTGCGCGGAGACGGGCGCGGCGGTGGCGGTGCTGTTCGCCACGCACCTGGGGCTGCCGGTTTCCACAACCCACGCGATTGCCGGCGCCATCGCGGGCGTGGGCAGCATTCAGCGCATGAAGGCGGTGCGGTGGGGCATCGCGAGAAACATCGTGTGGGCGTGGGTGCTGACGATCCCGGCGGCGGCGGTGATTGCGTACGTCTCGTTCTGGGTGCTGCACCTGGCGATGGGCGCGTAGGGTGGGCCGCACATCTGCGAACTCTAACGGATGTAGACTGGGTTTATGGCAACTATCGAGCAGAAGTATGCGTCTGCCGGACATCCCTCGACAGAGGAGTTGAAGCTGGCGCAAGGCACGATTCCAACCTCGGACCCGCGAGAGCTGTTCGGCGACTTCTGGCCCGAAGAAGAAGACATCGACGATTTCCTTGCGGCGCTGCGCGAATGGCGAGGGCACATCGAGACTGATCGGGCCGCATGAATGCGGTCGTGGCGGACACCCATGTCGTTTCGCTGGTTTTCAAAGGGGACCGTCGCGCCGAGAAGTACCTATCCGCACTGACAGCGCCCGATCTTCTCGTTTCGTTCATGACCGAGGCTGAATTGGAGCGCTGGATTCTCCAGGCCAAGTGGGGACCCGAGCGAATCGTTCGCTTCCGAACCTACATGAAGCGTTTCGTTTCCGTGCCATCTTCCCGCGACCTGATCGTCAAATGGGCGGAGGTAATGGTGGTGGCACGCTCCCTGGGCCGGCGGATTGAAGTTGCGGACGCGTGGGTTGCCGCGACCGCGCTTCTCTACGATGCAACTCTCGTCACCAACAATCCAGGCGACTATGTAGGGGTGGCCGACATCAAACTCCTGCCCAAAGAATGAAGCCGGGGCTGTTTCGGCTTCCGCGGCGGGGACAGGCACGGGACGTGAGCAAAACAGCTATCAAAAGCGGCTTGGCGAAAATTGACCGCTTGAAGGATGCCGGCATCGACTATTCGGAGATTCCGCCGCTCGACAAGGCGTTCTTCACCAAGGCAACGGAAGTATGGCCGGCGACAAAGCGACAACTCACCATCCGTTTTGACGCGGACGTGCTGACCTGGCTGAAGGCCCGTGGCAGGGGTTACCAGACGCGCATCAATCGTGTTCTGTCGGCGGCCATGGAGAGTCAAGGCACGAGCGCCCGGTCGCGTTCCGCACCAACGCCGAAGAAGAACAGCCGGTCACGCGGTGAATTCAAGCTCGCCTGACGTTCATAAGAGGTCATTGCCGGTGAGACTCCCGTGGTTCAGTCCAAGAACCGGGAAACGTTCCGTCTGTCACCGGGTTCTTACAACTGCCCAATCACCCACTCGGTCAACAGCGCCGTGGCGCCCGATGAGCGTAACTCGGTCTTGTCCAGCACCGCGCTCACAAAATTCTCCACCGAGGGATAGTGCAGATTGGCGTGTGCGGGGATTCGCTCGGCGCAGCCGGGATAGAGGAGCTCGGGGCCGTTCAGCGGGGTGAGGTCGAGCTCGCCTTCCGTGCCGCGAATGCGGAATTCGTCGCGGGCCACGCGCGAATGCCAACGCACATCCACCAGGCTGCGTACGCCGCCGGCATGTTCGATCATCACCGTGGCATTGTCTTCCACTTGGATGGGTTGGACTAGCGTCGAAAGCTGTCCGCTGGCGCGCATGGGTTGGCCGAACAAGTAATTCATCAGGTCGATGCGGTGGGAGGCGATGTCGTATAGCGGGCCGCCGCCGGCACTGGCGGGGTCCACCAGCCACGCGCGGAAGCCATCGGCGGGGTAGAACCAGTCGTGGGATGTGGCTTCCGCGAAGACCGGGCGGCCAATCGCGCCGGATTCCATCAGCTCTTTGGCGCGGGCCACCTTGGGGTACATGCGGCGGTAGTAGGCCACGCCCAGCGTGCGGCCGGTCTCTTCGGCGGCCTGCTGCATGGTGAGGGCCTCGGCGTAGCGGAGCGCCATGGGTTTTTCGCAGAGCACGTGCTTGCCGGCGCGCAACGCGGCGATGGTCTGCGGGGCGTGCAGGAAGACGGGCGTCGAGATGTAGACGGCGTCGGCCGCGGAGTGCGAGAGGGCGGCGTCCAGATCGGTCCACGAGGGGACTCGGTAACGCTCGGCCTTGGCGGGGCTTCGGGTGACGATTCCCGCGAGCTGGCTGCGCGGTTCGGCCAGGATCGCGGGGAGCACGCGCTTGGTGGCAATATCGCCGATGCCTACGAGCAGCCAGCGCAGCATCCTAAACCTCCAGAATCACCGGCATGATCAGCGGGCGGCGTGAGGTTTCCTTCACGATGTAGCGCTTCAGGTCGGCGCGCACCTTCTCCTTCATGACGCCCCAATCGGTCTTCTCTTCGCGGTTGGAGCCTTCCAGCGTCTTCGTCACGATCTGGCGCGCGTGCTCCATAAACTCCGAGCCGTCTCCCGCCAGGGCGAAGCCGCGGCTCACGATTTCCGGCGCGCCTTCAATGCGGCCGGTCTGGCGGTTGATGGCGATGATGGGCAGCACGATGCCATCTTCGGAAAGGTGGCGCCGGTCGCGAATGACCACCTCTTCCACCACGTCGTCCACCGAGCCGGAATCGATGCACACACGGCCCACGGGGACGCGGTTGCCTTTGCGCGCGCCGTGGTGGTCGATTTCCAGAACGTCGCCCGATTCCATGATGAAAGTCTCTTCCAGGCCGGCGAAGCGCAGGTGCTCCGCCAGGCGGGCGTGCTTGGTGAGCTGGCGAAACTCGCCGTGGATGGGCATGAAGTAGCGCGGGCGCACCAGGTTCAGGACCAGCTTCTGCTCCTCCGCGCTGGCATGGCCGGAAACGTGCAGCGGCGGGTTCATGCTGCCGTACAGGACGTCGGCGCCGCGGCGCGCCATGTGGTCGATCATGCGGAAGATGGCCTTTTCGTTGCCGGGGATGATGCGGGCGCTGAGCACCACGGTGTCGCCCTGTTCCACGGAGACGTGCTTATGGTTATCGACGGCCACGCGCGCCAGCGCCGACATGGGCTCGCCCTGGGTGCCGGAGATGAGGATGGCCACTTTGTCGGGCGGCAGGCCCATGGCATCCTGGGGGCGCAGCAGGATGCCGTCGGGAATATCCAGCAGGCCGAGCGAGTGCGCGATCTCGGTCACCGTCACCATGCTTCTGCCAATCACCGCCACGCGGCGGTTGAATTCCCGCGCCAGATCGAGGACCAGTTGGATGCGGTGGATGGAGGAACTGAAGCAGGAGACCACTACCCGGCGCTCGGCGCGGTTGAAAATCTCTTCCATGCGCGGGCGGACGGCACGCTCGCTCTCGGTGAAGCCGGGGCGGTCGGCATTGGTGGAATCGGAGAGCAGCAGCAGAACGCCGCGCTTGCCGTAGTCGGCGAGGGTGTGGAGATCGAACAGCTCGTTATCGGTGGGAGTGGGGTCCACCTTGAAATCCCCGGTGTGAATGACCACTCCGAGAGGCGTGGTAATGGCCAGGGCCACGGCGCTCACGATGGAGTGCGTCACGCGGATGAACTCGATTTTGAAGGGGCCGATGTCGAGGATCTGTTTGGGCTTGATGTGGATGAAGCGGGGCTCCTCCTCGAGGTCGTACTCTTCCAGGCGGCGCTCCACCAGGGCCAGGGTGAAATCGGCGCCGTAGACGGGGACTCCGATGTCGGAAAGGAAATACGGCACGGCGCCGATGTGGTCCTCATGGCCGTGGGTGAGGATCAGGGCGCGGACGAACTGCTGGTTTTCCTTGAGATAAGTCAGGTCGGGCATAACCAGGTCGACGCCCAGCAACTCGGCCTCGGGGAACATCATTCCGGAATCGATGACGATGATGTCGTCGCCGTAGCGGATGGCGGTCATGTTCATGCCAAACTCACCGCATCCACCCAGGGGGATTATCTGCAACTTCAGATCAGTCATGGTGATTCACTGCCAACTGCCCATCATAGCAACGTAGCGCCGGCGATCTTGTCGCCGGTGGGGGTTCCGGGCTGGGAAAAACACCAGCGACAAGGGGGTGCCCCCTGGGCCCGGCGCTACAAATGCCCTTTCCACGCGAAATGCGGCCCGCCAGGGCCTCCGGAAAGAGGTTCGAGGGCCTGGGGACAGGGAAGGCACTATCCAGGGTGCCCGAAAGGGGCCAATTCCGGAAGCTAACTCCAATGTTTTCTGTAAAATAGAAATGCTCACCCCGAAGGGTGAGCATTCTTTCCCCTGTTCTACCAGGGTGATGTTCGAAGGGAGAATCAGCTTCGACGGAATCGCAACCGTCAAAACCTTGTAGTTGGATCGTATTTCCCAACGGCTCGCAAGTCAAGAAGAAATCCGACGCAAAATTTTCGGCCGTAACCTCCTCGTATGGCCTGACTTGCGGGAACGTGCGTTTTTCGACAGTGGGGCGGAGCGGTGGAAAAGCCCGGTTTCCAGGCTGAGGATTTCTCTCTAAGGCAAACAAAAACTGGGTGTTATGTGGCGGGGTCAGCGTCGTTCGAGATGCAGGGTGATCATGGCGTCGGGGTCCTCTCCCTTCCGGAAGCGGCGAAGGAAGGCCCGGAAACCACCGAACGCGAGACCGGACACCACACAGAACACCAGCAGCAAGCCAGTGAGAACAAAGGCATTTACCACCAGATTGCCGATGTTATCCCGAAGCGTGGGAACGTGCACGTCGTAGGTCACGTCGGCCCGAAAACGCACTTGAGTGAGCAGGCGCACGGCTTCGTCGGGGTCGGGCGGGGAGAGGATCACGGCCACGAAAGGACCGCTGCGCCAGACATAGGCGTCGGGTATTCTCCTGAAACTGACGGCCTGCTGCATGGCGATCTGTTGGGTGGGGTAGTTGAAGATGGTCAGTGCCATTTCGCCTTTGGGGCTGCGGAAAACGCCGAGTTGGGCCTCGGCGTCAAGATGGAAGGCCGCGACCGAGGGCGGGATGCCGGGATTGAACTTCTGGAGGCTGACAGGGCCGATGATATAGCGCTCGCTGTTAGGGACCAAATCCCGCAGGGGAAGGTAGCCAGGGAGCGTGGGAAGCGCAGTGGTATCCACGTTGCGGAGCGACTCGACAATGGGGTCGAGTTCGAGAGTAGTGGGCTTGTAACCGCTGAACGAGAGGACGTAATTGCCGTGGACCAGCAGCAGGCCGTCGGCGGTTTCGGCGGCCAGGGCAGCCAGTTTCGAGGGCTCGGACTTGCCGGGGCGCTGCCAGTCGTAAACCGCCAGCGCGCCAGTGGAATCCTGGAGACGCCAGGCGGTGGCGGTGAATCCGGCGGAGCCGTTTTCATAAGTGGCGGTCTCGGATTCCCGCAGGCCGTACTCGTCCCAGAGGGAACCGTCGGCGAGGACCGGCTGCGAGGCGGCCGTCCGATGCCAGGCGCCGATGGTGTCGGGCCAGATAGCCGCCTGGGCCAGCGCGGGAACGAGCAGGGCGAGAAGCAATCCGGTCGTGCTCAGGCGCCGTGGCATTTCTTATACTTCTTGCCGCTGCCGCAGGGGCAGGGGTCGTTGCGGCCCACTTTCTGCCCGGCCACCACTTGTTTGGGGCCGGTGGAACCGTCGCCGCCCACGAATTGCAATTCCGCCATCTCCTTTTCCTTCTTGCGCTGGATGTTGCGCGTGAAGTCCTCCATGGAACTCTTGGCGGCCTGGCGCTGCTGTTCGCTGGGGTCCGGGCGCGGCGCCTCTTCCTCCTCCTCGTCTTCCTCGCCGGGGAACGGCAGGACCGGGCCGGAACCGGTGCTCACCTGAAGGAAAAAGAGGTAGCGGACGGATTCGTCCTCGATGCGGTCCATCATGGCCGTGAACAGCTCGAAGGACTCCTTCTTGTACTCCACCAGCGGGTCTTTCTGGCCGTAGGCGCGGTTGCCGATGCCCTGCTTCAATTCGTCCATCGACAGCAGGTGGTCCTTCCACTGGTTGTCGATGACCTGCAGCATGACGATGCATTCGGTCTGGCGCATCACGTCGGCGCCCACCAGTTCTTCCTTCTCCGCATACTTGCGCTGGAGGCGCTCGTAGATGAGGTCCGACATCTCCTCGCGGCTGAGGTCGGCAACCTCGGCGGTCTCCACCTTGTACCCAAACTGGCTGAGCACGTCGGTGCGGAGGCTGGCGATGTCCCAGGTGTCGGGGTGCTTTTCGTTGGGACAGTGGCGGTCGACAAATTGATCGACGATGCCCCGCACCATATCCATGACCCGCTCTTTCTGATCGATGCCTTCAAGCAACTGGCGGCGCATGCCGTACACCGCCTGGCGTTGCTTGTTCATCACGTCGTCGTATTCGAGAAGGTGTTTGCGGGCCTCGAAATTCTGCATTTCGACGGCTTCCTGCGCCTTCAGAATGCGCTTGGTGATCATCCTGCTCTCGATGGGCACGTCCTCTTCCATGCCGAGGCGCAGCATGAGGTTCTGCATGCGCTCGCCGCCGAAGATGCGCAGCAGGTCGTCCTGCAGCGAGAGGAAGAAACGCGAGCTGCCGGGGTCGCCCTGGCGGCCGGATCGTCCGCGAAGCTGGTTATCGATGCGCCGCGATTCGTGGCGCTCGGTGGCCACGATGTGGAGACCGCCCAAAGCGGTGACTTCGTCGTGTTCCTTGTCGGTATGCGCCTTGGCGTTGGCGTAGATCTCGTCCCATTTGTCGCGGCGCACCCGGTAGAACTGGTCTTGGTGGGTGAAGAAGTAAAAGTGCTCGTCGGCCACGTACTGGGCCTCGTCCGCGGAGAGCCGCTCGGCCACCTTGTCCTTGAGGCAGGCGTCCTTGGTCATGAACTCGGGGTTTCCGCCGAGCAGAATGTCGGTGCCGCGGCCGGCCATGTTGGTGGAGACGGTGACCGCGTTCTTGCGGCCGGCCTGCGCCACGATGGATGCTTCGCGCTCGTGATTCTTGGCGTTCAACACCTCGTGCTTGACGCCCATGCGCTTCAGGATGGCGGAGAGCCTTTCCGACTTCTCGACCGAGATGGTGCCCACCAGGACGGGCTGGCCCCGCTGGTTGAGTTCCATGATCTCCTTGGCGGCATTGCGAAACTTCTCCACCTCGGTGCGGTAGACCATGTCCTGATTTTCTTTGCGGATCAAGGGACGGTTGGTGGGAACGACGGTGACGTCGAGATTGTAGATTTTCTGGAATTCGGCCGCTTCGGTTTCCGCCGTGCCGGTCATGCCGGCGAGCTTCTTGTACATGCGGAAGTAATTCTGGAAGGTGATGGTGGCGAGCGTCTGGTTTTCACGCTGGATCTTGACGTTTTCCTTGGCTTCCACGGCCTGGTGGAGGCCGTCGGACCAGCGGCGGCCGGGCATGATGCGGCCGGTGAACTCGTCGACGATGATCACTTCCGGGCCTTCGTCGCCGTCCTTCACCAGGTAATCGCGGTCCCGCTGGTAGATGACGTGCGCGCGCAGGGCCTGCTGCACATGGTGGTTGTACTCGATGTTGGTGGCATCGTAGAGATTGCCGAGGCCCAGCAGCTTCTCCACCTTGAGCACACCCTCTTCGGTGAGCGCCGCGCTCTTGTGCTTCTCGTCGATGGTGTAGTCGCCGGTGGTGTACTTTTCGCCCGGTTCCCGGCCCTCGATCACCTCGCCGCGGATCAGCTTGGGAATGATGCGGTTGATCTTGTAGTACTTGTCGGTGGATTCCTCGCTGGGGCCGGAAATGATGAGCGGGGTGCGGGCCTCGTCGATGAGAATCGAATCGACTTCGTCGACGATGGCGTAGTTGAACGGGCGCTGCACGCAATCGTCGATGCGGAACTTCATGTTGTCGCGCAGGTAGTCGAAGCCGAATTCGTTGTTGGTGCCGTAGGTGATGTCGGAGCCGTAAGCGTCCTTGCGCTCCTGGTCGTCGAGGTCGTGGACAATGACGCCGACGCGCATGCCGAGGGCCTTGTAGATGCGGCCCATCCATTCGGAGTCGCGTTTGGCCAGGTAATCGTTGACCGTGACCACGTGAACGCCCTTGCCGCCGAGCGCGTTGAGGTAGCAGGACAGGGTCGCCACCAGCGTCTTGCCTTCGCCGGTCTTCATCTCGGCGATTTTGCCGTGGTGCAGCACCATGCCGCCGATCAACTGCACGTCGAAATGGCGCATGTTGAGGAAGCGGCGGCCGGCTTCGCGGACCACCGCGAAGGCTTCGATGAGGAGGTCGTCGATGGAGGCGCCCTGCGCGATGCGCTCTTTGAATTCGATGGTCTTGGCGGCGAGGTCGATGTCCGACAGTTGGCGGATCGCGGGCTCGAGATCGTTGATGGCCGCCACCGTGGGCTGCATGCTTTTGATCTCGCGCTCGGTCTTGGTGCCAAAGATTTTCGCCAGGATTTCATCGACAATCATCAAAGGTCTCGCTACGGGGGGAAGTCCGTCAGTTCTTATTTTACTCTGTCGCAGGGGCCGGGCATGCCCGGCCCCTATAAAGAAGACGGACGGTGTGAGAGGAGCTTAGCGCGGTGGGGCAGATTGGTAATCTGCGGCCGAGTGGCACTCGGCCTGGGGCCGCGGACACGTGCCAGCGGTGGCGAGAGCGCGGCAGTTGCCAGGAAGGCGCACCCGGATGTGAGCACGACGAGAAGATGAAGGGTGAAGTCAGCAGGCCGATTACCAATCGGCCGCAGATTGCCAATCTGCCCCACGCGTTGGCAGGCCATCTGGGCTTAGGATACCATCGGCTTATGGCCGCTTCGGCGCGCCGCTTCTCGCGCAGATCGTTTCTCGTTGCCGGACTGGCCGGAACCCGTCTGGCGGCCCAGGGCCTCAAGGGAACCACGTCTCCATCGGATTGGCGCCGGTACTCCGATCCGGCCACGGAGATGGACGTCTACCGCCTTACCGGCCCGGCTTATTCCAGCACCATGCCGGCGTATTACAACCGCGCCATCGCCCGGTCCAGCGGGTGGATGCTGTTTGGCTGCGACCGCGGCGGATCTCCCCAGGCCTTCCACATGGATTTGAAGAGCGGCGAGACGCGCCAGTTGACCGGGGCCGCGGAACTGGACGGCGCGTCCATCGCGCTTCTGCCGGACGACCGCTCGTTCTGCTACTTCGCGGGACGCTCCTTGCATATCGCCAACCTCGCCACGCTGCGGGAGCGCAAGCTGTACGAGGTCCAGGAGGGTTGGGACCGGGGTGCGGGAATGAGCGTGTCGCCGGACGGAACCCACGCCGCCTTCACGGAGCGGCGCGGCGCAGGCTGGCGGCTGCGCATGGT
>JBAWDI010000170.1:0-2825 GCA_049590695.1 Bryobacteraceae bacterium | reverse complement strand
CCCTGGGCCGCGCCCCGGTGCCCGGCTGGCTCGCCGGGCGCGCCGTCGATGGCACCGTGCAGATCGACGATCTGCTGCTGGCCGGCTGCCACTTCTACAACCTCCGCGCGCACCTGCTTTGGGACGTCACCCGCCTGGAATTCGACGGCATCCAGGCCAAGCTCGATCGCGCCGCCATCACCGGCAAACTGGCCGTGAGCCTGCGCACCACGCGGCCCTCCTATAACCTCACCGCCAAGGTGAAGGGCTTGGACTGGCAAGGGGGCAAGTTGGATGCCGATGGGACGCTGGAGACCTCGGGCACCGGCAGCCAGTTGCTGGCCAACCTGACGTCGGAAGGTACCTTCACCGGCGTCGCACTGGATTTCGGCACGCCGGACCCATGGCGCAGCATTTCGGGCAGCTACAACCTGGCGTGGCTGCAAACCGTTCCGCGCCTCCGACTCACCGGCCTGAATCTGCGCACTGGGGACGAAACCTACACCGGCCGCGGCGCCACCCTGGACGACGGCCGCCTGGCGATCCTGCTCACCAGCGGCAGCAAGGAACTCCGCATGAGCGGCACGCTGGCGAAGCTCAAGGTGGAGTAGCGCCGGGCCCAGAGGGCGCCCCCTTGCCACCGGTGGCCTATAAGCTACCATGGCGACGTGGCCCGCGGACCAACGGTTAGAACCGAATCTGATCGGCAGAGTCTATTAAAGTCTCTCCGGAATCCCGACGAGGCGGTTCAGTATCTGAGCGCTTGCCTGGAGGACGAAGACGCCCGGGCATTCCTTTTAGCCAGTTAGCGTTAGAAACCCGTCTTTGACGCATGCGGTCGGGTCGGTTTGGAGGTGCATTCCCCTCCGTGCCAATTATAGGTGAGACACAGAAGGCAAAAACGGAAACAATGGCTTACTTCACCGGTGGCGGCTCGGTGACCGCGATCTCGGCGTTGAGCTCGTACGAATGGCGCCACGCGTAACCGTGGGAACGGAGTAGCGCCACGACCTGCGCGGTGCTGGTACCCATGGCCTGCAACTGGCGCTCGACGAGCTCCACGATGATCTCCGGATGGTAGCGCTCCAACGTCTCATGAGCCCCTTTGAGCACAAGGTATTCGGCGCCTTCTACATCGATTCTTATCGCGTCCACGCGCGCAACGCCGCTCTCTTTGACAATGTCATCGAGAGGCCGGGCACGCACGCGATAGGTGGTCACAGCCAAGCCGCCCTGCGACGCGTTGGCGTGGGAGAGCGAAGTCTCCCCGGTGTTAGCCCGAGGCGCCGCGAAGAGATCGAGCGTCGCTTCGACGTCATAGGGGTCGAGCAGCATGGTGACGTGCGGATACACCCGCCTCCAGACAGGAACGAATGGCTCGAAGCTCGACTCCCAGTTGCTCGGCAGCGAGCGTCTGAATATCCCATTGTGAACTGAGAGCTTCCTGTGCGTGCCGGCGGGGCCTCCAACCGCCGAGTGTGAATAATGAAAGCTGCTCGTTCATCAAGCCGCTGCGGCCAATGCGAACCGGAAGGGCAATTTGAGTACGTTCGGATCGTTGCAGTCCTTCGCAACGAACCATTTCTAATGATCTCTCATCATCGGGAACGACTTTCGTCCAACTGCCGCGGATGCTCGCCCCGACTGCCCCCGACACACGCCATTTCCAGACGCGACCTTTCGGCCCGGACCACAAGTAATGCCGCACCGAGGCGGCAAACGCCCCCAACATCCGGACTGCTGCGTATCGGGGTGTGGTAGCTACTGCTTTCCAGCGCCCAGAGCGCCCGAACGGCACTGAGTGCAGATCCCGTAGCCGCTAGCATTGCCAATGATGCTGGCGCAGCGGCCGACGATGCTGGCCAGTTCGCCAGCGCTCAGAGTTGCCGGGATGAACCGGTGTTCCACCATGCTATACACGCCGGTTCCGGTTAGCTGCTGCGGGGTCGTGCCGTAGGCAACCAGTCCGTAGGCGAGGGGGAAAAGTGCCCCTCCCGCTTGGGCGGCGGAGTTGGTGCAACTAGTCGCTGTGCCTGTAGGTCCGGCCAGCGTGTTGAGCAGCTTGATCGTGACCGAGCTCGGAACAACGCCGGTCTGAGTCTTGATCGTGAGGTTAGCGCTGACCCCCAGGTTGACGACCTGATCTGGTGTGAGCAGGCAAGAGCAGCACGCGATCAACTCCTCACCCGGGTCAAAAGCGTATACGTTGACGCAGGTATTTCCCGCGACGCCGAATCCGGGACCCAGCGCGGGAGCCCCATTGGCGCCGTCGTTGATCATGTTGATAATTGATTCCCCAGCCCCTGGGTTGGCTGCATAGCTCACTTGGAAAGGAGGGTCCAAGGCGAGGAACACAAAGATGCTGGCGGTAGCCGGAGGGGCTGTAGGGGCGTTCGAGGTCAGAGTCGAGGTCGTATTGTTCTGCGTACCGGCGGCAATGGCAAGGACAGTCACGCTAATGGTGCAGGTGCCGCTTGCCGGGACGGTGCCACCGGATAGGGATATCGAGGAGCCGCCCTCGGTGGCCGTAGTGGTGCCGCCGCAAGTGCTCGTCAGCCCATTTGGAGTGGCCACTACGAGGCCGCCGGGAAGGGTGTCGGTAAACGCGACTCCGGTCAGTCCTTCAGTCGTAATTAGATTCGTAATAGTGAACGTCAGGGTTGTCGAACCGCCCATGAAGATGCTCGGCTGGCCGAACGCCTTTGAAAAGACCGGCGCAATAATCGCTGGCGTGAGGACGTTGATGCTGGCGGTTGCCGCACTGGCTGTAGGGTCGTTCGAGGTCAGAGTCGAGGTCGTATTGTTCTGGATACCGGCGGCAATGCCAAGGACATTGACGGAAATCG
>JBAWDI010000169.1:0-8623 GCA_049590695.1 Bryobacteraceae bacterium | reverse complement strand
GGAGGCGCGCGCCACCGTGGGCTTCGACGGTCCGCGCACCGGAATCGCCGCTTGGCTGGCCGAGCCCTCGCCTATGGGCGCGCTCGATTACGTCTCGCCGGACGCCACCCTGGTCACCGCTTTCGTGGTGAAGAATCCGGCCGACATTGTGGATGAAACGCTGGCGCTCGCGCAGCGTTCGCCGGCCGCGGCCGACAAAGCCCTCGCCGATGCCCGCCAGCAAACCGGCTTCGATGTGCGCGGCGACCTGGCCGCGAGCCTCGGCGGCGAATTCGCCGTGGCGCTCGATGGCCCCGCCTTCCCCGTGCCCTCGTGGAAGCTGGTAGCTGAGGTCTACGACCCCGCCCGCTTCGAAGCCACCGTGCAGAAAGTGGCGGAGGCGTACAAGCTGCGCACCTCGCAAGAGACCGACGACGGCCGCACCTGGTACATGCTTGCCGCCGCAGTCCCCAACCTGCTGACGGAGGCGCATTACACTTTCGCCGACGGCTACCTGATCGCCGCGCCTACGCGGGCGCTGGTAGCCCGCGCGCTCCAGGTGAAGGCCACCGGGGCTTCGATTACGCGCTCGGCCCAGTTCCTTTCCATGGAGCCGCGCGATGGCCACGTCAACTTCTCCGCCGTGATCTACCAGAACCTGGGCACCACGCTAGCCCCGCTGGCCGGGCTTCTGAGCGCTTTTGGCGGCGCGGGCCGGGGCCCGCAGATTCCTCTCCAGGACCTGGGCAATCTCAAGCCCAGCCTCATCGCCGCCTACGGCGAGCCGGACCGGATTACCATAGCTAGTAACAAGAATGTGCTGGGCAAGAGCGTTACCGATCTTTTGAGCGGAAACCTCGCCGGCGCCCTGCCCTTCTCCCAATTGATGGGAACACGCCGGCCCCAGCCTGCGTTTAGATAGATTCATGGACCCGGTCATCGAACTGGACGGCCTCGAGGTTCGCTTCGGCGAACGTGTCATCCTCAACCAATTGAAAGCCGCGCTCACCGGGCGCTCCATCGGCCTGCTGGGGCCGAACGGAGCGGGCAAATCCACCCTCATCAACACGCTGCTGGGCTTTCACAAACCGTCCGCCGGTACCGCGCGCATCTTCGGGCGCGACATCCGCACGCACGCCCGCGAAGTGCGCTCGCTGGTGGGCTACATGCCGGAGAACGACGCCTTCATCGCCGCAATGAGCGGCGTGCGCTTTGTGCGGCTGATGGCGGAGTTGGCGGGCCTGCCGCGCGCGCACGCCCTGGAGCGCGCCCACGAAGCATTCTTCTACGTCGGCTTGGGCGAAGTGCGTTACCGCGCGCTGGGCACCTATTCGCTGGGCATGAAGCAGGCCGCCAAGTTGGCGCAGGCCATCGCCCACGGTCCCAAGCTGCTGTTTCTGGATGAGCCCACCAACGGGCTCGACCCTCCCGCCCGCGTGCGCATGATCCAGCTTATTCAGGAGATCCGCGACCGCGGCGACTTGCACTTGCTCCTTTCCTCGCACCTGTTGCGCGACGTGGAAGAGTGCTGCGACGAGGTGCTGATCCTCAAGGACGGCAAGGTCGCCGCGATGTGCAACCTGGAGGAGGAGCGCCGCGCCAATCGCAATTTCCTGGAGATCGAGACGCGCGGGGAGACCAACGGCCTCTTCCTCGAAGCCGTGGAAAAGCTGGGCTGCGAGACCGCTCCCGGCGCGCAGGGCCGCGTCAAGCTTATAATGCCCGATGGCCTGGAGGTCCGCCGCCTCTATCAGGTGGCCGCCGAGCAGAACGTGCAAATCCGCCGCCTCAGCCACAAGCGCGATTCGCTCGAAGACATCTTCCTCAAAGCCATGGAGGTCGCCACCGCCAATGGCCGTCTATAAGAAGACCTACCGGCCCTACGATGGCGGGCTTACGTCGCGCTGGACGCGCTTTTTGGTGATTCCGCGCTACGCCTTCGAAGACCTGCACCGCTCGCGCTTCCTCACCACGTTCTTCGTCGCCAGCTTCATCTACCCGCTGATTTGCGCGCTCATCATTTACGTGCAGCACAACGTCAGCGCGCTTGGCCTGGTGGGCGTCGAGGGCGCCAACCGGCTGATCTCGATCAACGTGACGTTCTTCATGTCGCTGCTCGGGTGGCAGAGCATGTTGGCGCTGTTTCTGGCGGCCTTCATCGGCCCCGGCCAGGTGTCGCCCGACCTGGCCAACAATGCGCTCTCGCTCTACCTGGCGCGGCCCTTCTCGCGGGTCGAGTACGTGTTGGGCAAGCTCTCCGTCCTGGTGATCCTGATGTCGCTGATGACCTGGGTGCCGGGCCTGCTGCTGTTCTCGCTCCAAGGCTATCTGGAAGGCTGGAGCTGGATGGGGGACAACGCGCGCCTGGCCTCCGGCCTCTTCTTCGGAGCGTGGATCTGGATCGTGGTGCTGGCGCTGCTGGCGCTGGCGCTTTCGGCTTGGGTGAAGTGGAAGCCCGTGGCCGGCGCCCTCATGTTCGGCGTCTTCTTCGTGGCCGCCGGGTTCGGCGCGGCGGTCAACGGCGTTGAGCGCACCAAGTGGGGCCACCTGCTCAATATCAGCAGTCTGATTGGCAACATCTGGCTGCGGCTCTTCGAGGGCGACAACCACACCACCAGTGGCGCGGTCTTCTTCCGCGTGGCGCAAGGCGAAGAGCTTCCTTTGTGGTGTTGCTGGGCGGCGCTGGCCGCGCTCTGCCTGGTCTGCCTGTATATGCTGGCCCGCAAGATCCGCGGCGTGGAGGTGGTGCGGTGAGCGAATCGCTGGTCACCTTCAACAACGTCTCGCGGTTTTACGGCGAGGTGCTGGGCATCAACAACGTTAGCTTAACCATTCCGCCCGGCATCACCAGCCTGGTGGGACCCAACGGATCGGGCAAGACCACGCTCATGAATCTCATGACCGGTTTGATCCGCCCCACCGAAGGCGAGATTCGCGTGCTGGGCATCGCCCCCGACCATCCCGAGAAGCTTTGCCGCGTAGTGGGCTACTGCACCCAGTACGATGCCTTCCCCAAAGGCCTCACCGGATATCAGTTCCTGTACTCGTACCTGCGCGTTTTCGGCATGAGCCACGCCGAGTGCGACCAGCGCACCGTGGCCGCCTTGCAGCTTGTGGGCTTGTCCGACGCCGCCAACCGCACCGTGGCCGCCTATAGCAAAGGCATGCGGCAGCGCATCAAGCTGGCGCAGGCCATCGCTCACGATCCGCAAGTGGTGGTGCTCGATGAGCCGCTGAACGGGCTCGATCCGCTGGCGCGCTCCGAAGCCATCGCGCTGTTCCGCCAGTGGGGCGAGAAGGGCCGCCACGTCATCGTCTCCAGCCACATCCTGCACGAGGTGGACCAGATCTCCGACCAGGTGATTCTGCTCAGCCAGGGCTACGTGGTCGCCGAAGGCCAGATCCAGGACGTCCGCAGCGAGGTGAAGGACCAGCCCATGCAGATCCTGGTCCGCTGCGACCGGCCCGGTATGCTGGCCGCGCGCCTCTTCCAGCAGGACCACATAGTGGAAGCCAAGATCCACGCCGATGGCAAGGGCCTGCTGCTGCGCACCAAAGACGCCGACAGCTTCTACCTGCTGCTGAACCGCGTGATTCTGGATTCGGGCCTGGAGGTGGAATCCGTGGCGCCCGCGGATGACGACGTGAACTCGGTCTACCAGTACCTGATCGGCGGCGAAGGGAGCACGCTATGAGCCAGATGGGCGGGGTGCTGCGCCTCGAGTTGAAGAAGACCTTCCTTTCCAAGCGCGGCTGGTGGATTTACTGCCTGGCGATCGCACCCGTGCTCTTGTCGCTGATGCACTGGCTGGTGGAGATCAACCACCCCGGCGCCCGCCACAGCATCGGCGAAGACAGCGTGGTGTTCGCCGCCCTGTACCACTTCTACTTTCTCCGCTGCGGAATCTTTTTCGGCTGCATGGGCATTTTCTCGAACCTGTTCTGCGGCGAGATGCTGGAAAAAACGCTGCACTATTACTACCTGACGCCGTTGCGCCGCGAGCTGCTGGTAGCCGGCAAATACCTGGCGGGCCTGGCTTCCGCGCTGGTGCTGTTCGAGGCCAGCACGGTGCTTTCGTTCCTCCTGCTCGGCCGCCACTTCGGCCCGGCCTGGACCGACTACCTGCTGCACGGCCCCGGTCTGAGCCAGCTCGGCTCGTACGTGCTGGTGACGGCGCTCGCGTGCATCGGTTACGGCGCGGTCTTTCTGATGTGCGGCATCCTGTTCCGCAACCCGATGATCGCGGCCGCGGTGGTGTGGGTCTGGGAGAACCTGAACCCCTTCCTCCCCACGCTGCTGAAGAAGATCAGCGTGATCTTCTACCTGAAGAATCTCTGCCCGGTGGAAGTCCCCATCCCCCCGCCCTTCAACGTGATGGTGGTGGAGGCCGACCCCACCCCCTTCTGGATCGCCGTGCCGGGATTACTGGCGGTGGCGTTGATCCTGCTGGTGTACTCGGCCATTTCGGCGCGGCAGTTGGAAATCAGCTACGGGGAGTAGGGGCTCCGCACTACAATGGAGGGGAGGAGGTGCGGCGATGACGAACAGAGAGGCTCTCCACCAACTCATTGACCGGCTGCCGGATGAACAGGCGGAACTGGCGCGCGTGTGGCTGGAGGACCTTAGCGAAGCCGCCGACCCCGACGGCCCGCCGCTCGACGCCGCAACGCTCGCGTCACTTGATCGCGGCCTCGCCGATGTCTCTGCCGGCCGGGTGAAGACGCTGGCGGATTACGAGCGCGAACGCGGCTTGTGATCTATCGCGTCGCTGTCGCCCACGAAGCGGAGAAATTGCTCGACCGTCTCGACCGGCCCACGGAGCGGCGGATCCGAACACGCATCGGCCAACTCGCGCATGACCCGTTCGACCCGCGTCTCTCGGCCCCGCTCACCGAGCGCGCCGGTGTCCGCAAGTCCCGCGTGGGCGGCTGGCGCATCCTGTTCGCCGTGGACCGCGACGCCCAGAGAATCCACGTACTCACCTTGGACACGAGAGGACAAGTGTACAAGCACTCGTGACGGCTTAATTGCGCTACCGCTAATCGAAGATCACGGTCTTGCCGGAGTAGTGCAGAATCCGGTGCTCCAGGTGCCAGCGCACGGCGCGGGAGAGCACCATGCGCTCCAGGTCGCGGCCCTTCTGGACCAGGTCGGCTACCTGGTCGCGGTGCGACACGCGGACCACGTCCTGCTCGATGATGGGACCGTCGTCCAGAAGCTCCGTCACGTAGTGGCTGGTGGCTCCAATCAACTTGACGCCCCGGTGATACGCCGCCTGATAGGGGCGCGCGCCGCTGAACGCCGGGAGAAACGAATGATGCACGTTGATGATGCGCTGCCGGTACCGCGCCACGAACACCGGCGAGAGCACCTGCATGTAACGCGCCAGCACGATCAACTCGATTCCATGCTGTTCGAGCAGCGCCAGTTGGGCTTGCTCCGCCTGCGCCTTGTTGGCCTTATCCACGGGCACATGATGGAACGGGATACCGTAGAAGCCGGCCAACTCGCGGGCGGTAGCGTGGTTGCCGACGATGAGGGGAATGCGGCAGCGCAACTCTCCGATGGCGTGCCGGTAGAGCAGGTCCAACAGGCAATGCTGGTGCTGGGAAACGAAAATGGCGGTGGCGGGCCGGGCCGCCGAATACGCCAGCCGCCACTCCATCTGAAAGCTGTCGGCCAGGGGTTGGAAGCTCTGGCGGAACGCCGCGTCGTCCAGGGCGAAATCCGCCAGGTCCCACTCGACGCGCATGAAGAACAGGCCCAGATCGTTGTCCTGGTGCTGATCGGCGTGGAGAATGTTCGCGCCTCGATCGTACAGAAAGCTGGAGATCCCGGCGACAATTCCTTTGCGGTCGGGGCAATGAACCAAGAGTATGGCGGAGTCCGGCATCTCTACTTCCGGCACACGGCCGTCAGAAAGCGCGAGTCGGGACTGCGGTATTCCTTCAGGATTTCGAGGCCCCCATGCTCGCGCAGCAGCCAGCGGAAGGCTTGCGGCGTGTAGGCGTAGGCGAAGTTCATTCCGATGCGCTCGCCGCGCTCCATGGGGATCTCCTCGCCGGCGACGGTGGCGGAAAGATCCCGGCCGGCGCGGAAGTGGCGCGTGACCAGGTGCAGTCCCTCGTGGCGCTCGTCGTGCTTGTGGTTGAACCGGAATTCACCATCGTCGAGGCCAATTCCCAAGCTGGCGAACAGCGCCGATGCAAAACGTCGCGTCGCCGGCTTGTCGCGGTAGCCCAGGGTCTTCTGCTCGTCGTACATCTCGCCGTCGATAATCAGCCGGTCCCCCGGCTTCATGCACTGCGCCAGGTAGCGGATTTCGCCCAGCGGATCGAACGCGCCCATGGTATTGCCCGACATGATGAACAGCCGCGGCGGCTCGGCGGCGTCGGCCGCGTAGACCAGGTGCACGGGGCTGGAAATGTCGGCCTTGATCCCCACGGTTTCAATATCCTCGTCGTCGGCTCCGGCGCAGGCCATTTCGAGCAGCGCCTGGCTGGCATCGACGGGAAAATACAGGCACTCGAATCCGGCGTCTTTCAGAGCGCCCAGTAGCACGCGGTCGCGCGCTCCATCCCCGGCGCCGAAGCTGATCACCGGAACCCGCGTGCCGAATGGCTTGACCATGGCGGGGATGTCCGCCGCGAGCTCCTGCCAGGTCTCCCGCAGGCCGCCATACAGGCCGGTCTCCTGGCTCAACGTTGCCCACGCCATGGCCGATCGAGGAAACCAGAAGAAAAACTTCTCCGGCAGGTCGCGAGCCTGGATGGCCTCCGCGAATTCCTCGGCGATGTCCGTTTCCGAGAGGACGACTTCAACTTTCATAAAGAACCACTATCATTATGGCAGGCTACAGGCCCATGACTTGCATGCCCGCGTCCACGAACAGAATATTGCCGGTGACGCCGCGTCCCAAGTCGCTCGCCAGAAACACCGCGGCGTCGGCAACTTCCGCCGGTTCGGTGTTGCGGCGCAGGGGCGCGCGACTCTCGACGGCGTCCAAAACGGCCGAGAAATCCTTGATGGCGCGCGCGGAGACGGTCTTGACGGGCCCCGCCGAAATCGCGTTCACGCGGATGTTCCGCGCGCCCAGCTCGCTGGCCAGGTATCGCATGGCCGCTTCCAGCGAAGCTTTCGCCACGCCCATCACATTGTAGCCGGGAAGCACGCGCGTCGCGCCCAGGTAGGTCAGCGTGCTGAGCGAGCCGCCGTTTTTCATGAGCGGCGCGGTGGAGCGCGCCACGGCCACCAGCGAATAGGCGCTCACGTCCTGCGCCAGCAGAAAGCCCGCGCGCCCGGTCTCCAGAAAGGGGCGGGTGAGGTCCTCGCGGTTGGCGAATGCCAGGCTGTGCACCACGGCGTCGAGCGGGCGCTTCAGCGCGCCGAGCGATTCCGTGAGCGCCGCCAGATCCTCATCCCGGGTGACGTCGCACGGCAGAATGGCCGCTACGTTCAAGTCCGCGGACAGCTCTTCGATGGCCTGCTTCTGGCGGTCGCCCAGATAGGTCAGCGTCAGAGTGGCGCCTTCCCTGGAGAACGCCTGGGCGATGGAATACGCCAGGCTCCATTTGTTCGCGATACCCAGGATGAGGGCGAGCTTGCCCTCCAACAGCTTGGACATGGATATCTCAGTCTACCGCACCACCGGCGTGTTCCATGTAGTCTGGGCAAGCTAAAGCATGCCCCACCCAGGTACACTGGGTTCGAGACCGCATGGACCTCACCACCCCGCTCACCTATGTGAAAGGAATCGGCCCGGCGCGCGCGGCCATGCTGCAGGGCAAGGGTCTGGTCACCGTCGAGGACCTGCTGGGCTACGTCCCGTTTCGCTACGAAGATCGCAGCAACATGAAGAGCATCGCCCAGCTCGCTCCGGGCGAAATGGCCACGGTCATCGCCGATGTAAGCTCGGCGAAACTCTCCGGCTTCCGCCGCCGCAACCTGGGGCTGTTCGAGGTGCGCTTCACCGATGCTTCGCGCGCCACGCTGGCGGGCAAGTGGTTTCACGGCGGCTACCTGGCCAACGTGTTCTCCGAAGGCATGAAGGTGGCGCTCTTCGGCAAGGTGGAATTCGACAGCTACACGGGCGACTTGACCATGCTGCACCCCGAGTTCGAAATCCTCTCGGGCGACGATGAGGACGGCGAAGCCACGCTGCATGTCGGCCGCATCGTCCCAATCTACGAAGGGATTTCGAAGCTCACCACGCGCGTCTTGCGGATCTTCACGCACCGCGTGCTGGAAGCGCTCGCGCCGCTCGAAGACCAACTCCCGGAGTATCTGCGCCAGCGCCTCAAAATGCCAGACCGCTGGACCGCCATCCGGCAGATCCACTTTCCGCCGCCCGATTCCGACCTGCGCCTGTATAACGCCTTCCGATCGCCCGCGCAGTTCCGCCTCATCTTCGAGGAGTTCTTCTGGCTGGAGTGTGGCGTGGCGCTGAAGCGTGGCAAGGCACGAACGCTGCCCGGCATCGCTTTCGAAATCGGCCCGCGCGTGCGCGAGCGCGTCAAGGCCATGCTGCCCTTCAAACCCACCGGGGCGCAGAAGCGCGTCATCCAGGAAATCGCGGACGACATGAAAGCGCCGCACCCCATGAACCGCCTGTTGCAAGGCGACGTGGGCAGCGGCAAGACCATC
>JBAWDI010000168.1:0-2203 GCA_049590695.1 Bryobacteraceae bacterium | reverse complement strand
CCGTGATACGGTAGCCTCGAACGAGCAGCTTCAGCTCCTGGCCGGTGGCCCCTGATACCACGATTTGAACCTTGTCGCTACCGTGGGGTCGCAGAAAACTGGCCGCAATGGTCATATCGCCCAGGGTGGCGCTGAGTGCAATTCGAGGCACTCGCCGCCCGATCGCGTGTTCGACCCTCCGTAGCAACGACTGCAACTGCTGCCCACGTTCCGTCCCGATGAAGCTATGGAGTTCGTCTACGATGACGTAGAGCAATTTCGAAAAGAGGGAGGCCACGGACGGGCCGCGGTTCACGAAGATCGCCTCCAGCGACTCCGGCGTGATCAACAGTATCCCACTCGGCTGTTTCAGGAATTCGCGTTTGCGGCCTTGCGAGATGTCGCCGTGCCAAGGGTGGACCGGGATTTTGAGATTTTCACAAAGGCGCTCCATACGGTCGCTCTGGTCATTGATCAGGGCCTTCAAAGGGCTGACATAGAGGACGCACCCTCCCGAGTTTTCCGGCGAGAGCAGTCGCGAGCAGATGGGCAGGAACGCAGCTTCTGTCTTGCCGGACGCCGTGGCCGCGGCAATGATCACATCCAGGGAGCCACCGAGAATGGGCGCTGCGGCCTTTTCCTGCGCGTCCCGGAGTTCGGTCCAGCCCTGCTCGTAGATCCACCGCTGCACAGCGGGATCGAGCAGATGGAATGTGTCGGATGCTGCCGCCATTTCGAGCTCAGAGCCGGAAGCTGGCGAGGTCGCCGCCAGTCGGCGCCTCGGCGGGTTCCAGAACCTCCTCCGCGTCGGGACCTTCGTCTTTGACCACCTCCACCTGGCCGAGCAAATCGCGCCACGAGGCTTGCGGGTTTTGTTCAAGAACCGAGAGCAGATTCACAAAGGACGTAATTGTGGTCCTCGGGGTGCGGAAATACGCCTCGCCAATTCGCTTCGCGCAGTGTTCCATGAAGGCAGTCAGCCCTTCATCTGGCACAAGATACTTCATTGCGTCTCCGCCTGCGAACACGTGCCTCAGCTTCGTCAGGAGCACATAAAAGTCCTCTTGGGAAAGGCTGCCCAAGCGGATCACGGGACCGGTATAGTCCACCAGCCCCTGCGTTGCGAACGTATTCTCGGCAAGGCGGGATTGGAGAGCCGGGTAGCTGTAGAGGCCACGCCGCGTATCCAGGAGAAACTCCGGCGTGCCGCCTAGCAGGAAGCCGAGCCCCACTAAGATGCCCTGAAAGCTGTCGTTCAGTATCCGGAGAATCTGCTCGTAATTGCTGTTCCTGGCCTGGCTGTTCGCCAGCTTGTAGAGGTTCACAAGCTCGTCAAGCAGGACCATCATGCCGTTGAAACCGGCGTGACGCACGAAACGAGCCATCAGTTTCAGATGGTCATAGATAGAGGCGTCATCGACGATGGTGCGAACTCCCAGCGCATTCCGCGCGTCTGTACGCGTACTGAATTCACCGCGGAGCCACCGGACGGCATCGGACTTGAGTTGTTCGTTGCCGGAATCATGGCCGCTCCAGTATGACGCGATCACGGCAGCGAAGTCATACCCGCCCGTCATCTCTGAGAGATCCTGGAGCCGCTGATGGATCACGTCCTCCGGGCGCGCGCCCGTCTCGCGGGCCTGGCGCAGCGCCTCGGTCACAAAACGCTCGACCACGCTGGACATAGCGCCGCCCTCCGGTTTAGAACGCGTCGCGATGTTGCGCATCAGCTCGGCGTACAAGGAACGGGCTTGTCCACCGGATGCTTGCAGCCTCCGGTCAGGTGTGAGGTCGGCATGCACGGTTACGAGCTTCTTTTCAAGGCCGACCGAGCGAATCAGGTTGAGAAAGAACGTCTTTCCCGATCCGTACTCTCCAATAACAAACCGGATAGCGGAGCCACCATCGGCAACCCGCTCGATGTCTCGCAGAAGAGCCTCCACCTCCCTTGCGCGGCCCACCTGGATCAGATGCAGGGCAGTGCGCGGAACCACGCCGGCACGTAGCGATTGGAGAACGGCGTCGCGGTCTTTCGGTCGAATGAGGGTCATTGAATCCGGGTCCTTTCCAGCAGCGCCGATAGCACGGCAACGTTGATTTCAATCGGATCGTCGCCCTCGAGCGCGGGTTCCTCGCAGGCATCGAATGCGGCTTCATTAATCGCTTCGATGCTCCCCTCCAACAGGAGTGAGCGTTCCGAAGCAGCGACCTCGAGTTCCTCGTG
>JBAWDI010000167.1:0-5672 GCA_049590695.1 Bryobacteraceae bacterium | reverse complement strand
GCCCAGCATTGCTGTGCGCGGCGGTGACAGCCGCGCAGGACAGCCGGCCGGAGTTTCGTGCGGCCGTGCGGGTGGTGAATGTTCCGTGCACCGTGCGCGACCGGCAAGGGAACTACGTCTCGAACTTGACGAAAGACGATTTCACCGTCCGCGAAGACGGCGTGGAACAGAAGGTTTCCTACTTCGCCGCGCCGGGCGAGGATCGGCTCAGCATTACCCTGCTGCTGGACACCGATCCGCCAATACTCGACTATCTCCGCACGGAAAAGAATGCGGCCATTGAATTCTTTAAGCGCCCTCTGGGCAGCTCCGAATCGGCGGCGTTGACGCGGTTTGACCACGAGTTCCGGATAGTGGAGGATTTTACCGAATCGGCGGAACGATTGCGCACGGCGGCCGAGAAACTGCCGGAGCATGGCGCCGCGGCCGACGCGACGTTGGAGAAGCGCACGACCTTCAAAGGGGTGGGCGGCTCCGGGGTGATTCAAACCGGGCGCAACGCGGAACTCTACGAAGCAACATGCCTGGCAGCGCACCACATGCAAGATCGTAAGGGGCGCAAGGCCCTCATCGTGGTGAGCGACTGGAGCGACCTGGGGACGCGCCTGGGGCTGGAGAGCGTTCTCGAAGCGGCCGAGGAAAGCTCCACGATTCTCTATCCGGTCCGGCTTACCGAGCACGTGACAATAGCGTGGGCGGGGCGGCGCGAAGCGGCCACCGACGACATGCTGCGGAAACTGGCGGAAGAGACGGGCGGACGAAATCTCGATGTGGATGCCGATCATCCGCTGGAGGCTCTGCTGGAGCAGATCCGGCAAGAGCTGCGCGCACAGTACCTGCTGGGTTACACGCCACTCGGGACGGCGCGCGCCAATGCGTACCGGCGGATCGAAGTGGCTGTCGACACCGCCGGCCTCGAAGTGCGGGCACGGGCGGGTTACGACAGCGGCACGAAGCCCGCGCAGGCAGCGGAACAAACCGCCAGGTTCTCGACAACCGGCACGGCTGAGGCGCTACCGCCCAAGCCGCCCCGAACTTTGGAGAACTTCACAGTGCAGACGCCTCCGCGCCCGGCCTGCACTTTGTTTAGCACTTCTGCTCCGCGTACAGGCCTGCTCGGCGGCATGGAGAGCCTGCTGCCATTCACCGAAAAAGGCGCGGAGGGCCCGGAGGACGCCGAGGCCGCACGGATTGTGGCGCAAGTAGCGGAGACCTATCGAAGGGCTCAATCCATCGACCTGAGAGGTGTCTGGGAGACCGAGCAGAAGGGTAGGTTTGCGGGGCGGGAATTCGATCGCATGGATATGCGGTTTTTGTCGGAGCGGAGCAAGGCCACCTTCTCACTGACCATGGAGCGTCCAGGCGCGGTATGGCTGAACCTGGATGCGACGTGGACGCGTCAGCCGGGTAACACAGCCGAACCGTTTGCTTCCCAGTACCGCTTCGTGACCGACTGCAGCTCCGAATGGATGTACTGGCCGGCGAGCGGGGTGTATTCGCGGTCCGCGGTGAGCGGGTGGGCCCGTGAGGCCTTCGCAGCCGTGCTGGAACGATATGCGTATCCGGCCAATTATCCGGCGGATCTGCGCGTAGTGCGTCGTGCCACCGACGCTTCGCCTTACGTTGTGCTGCGCGGCCGAGGACCGGTGGCGGGCTTGACGCACGAGTATTGGGTGGAGGAGAAACACCACCTGGTGATCTTCGAACGCATCGGCGACTGGGCGGGCCATCTCACGGCCAGCCTCACATGGAAAGAGCAGCGCTTGAATTTCACAGTGGAGCGGGAATCCTTCGTCTTCGCGCCGCCGCCGGGCGCGATACAGGCGGCAGACCCCTTGGGGATTCCGGAACCGCGCTGTGAAGCCGCTTTTCCCTTTACGGCATTGCCCAGCGAGACCACGCCGGCGGACTTCACGCTGCCCGATCAGGCCGGGCAAGCGGTGCGATTTGCGGAGCTGAAGGGCACGCCGATGCTGCTGACGTTCTGGCATACTTGGTCGCCGCTGGCGGCCGCGCAGTTACGCGAACTGGAGCAGTTTCAGAAGCAACGCGGCGCGCGGGGAGTGGTTGTACTGGGGTACACGGACGAGCCGCCGGAAGTGGTGAGGGCGTTTCTGCAAAAAAACGGCCTGACGCTCAGGACGATGATCGATCGGGACCATAGCGCCACATGGCTTTACCCGCGGACGCCGGGTTGGCGCGAAATGCGATACGAACCCACAACGGTAGTGGTGTCGCGGGATGGAAAGAGCGCCACGGCGTGGCCCGGTGGACTTTCGATGGAAGGCTTACAGCAGGCGATGAGGGTGAGCGGGAAGTGAGCCGGGACACCTTCACTGTCAGCCCTGCTACAATCGGGGTGCCGTGAAGGATCCGCTGGTCGCGCCTCTGGCTGCCATTGCTTCGGGCATCCTGCTTTCCCGCTTCGTAACGTTCCAGCAATCCGAGCTTCTCCTCGCCATCGCCGCCTTTCTGGTGCTCGGTGTGGTGGCCCTCCGTCGCGGCTCCCGCGTGCTGGCGCAGCCCCAGCTCGACATCCGGCGGTGTGGTAGGGAAGACTGGGTCCGCCGATTAAGGCGGACGAATGCAGGTGACAATTCCTGTGATTATCTACTGGACAACGTTACACTTTTCACACCAGAATAGGTGTGGTGACGGATTATGCGCCGATCCATGAGAAAGACCGAAGAATACGTTCCTAAGATAGAGGATGGCATCCCGATTCCTAAGCGCGCCACGGCTGTTTACACCAAGAAGATCGCGGACGGCGAGTTGATTCGAATAACTGAGCAGATCAAGCCTGGGCAAAGCGTGGTTCTTCCGGTCGGATCAATAGGAAAGTTCAAGAAGCTGATTGAAGGTCGCGGCCTCAAGACGGTTTCCCAACGTGCTCAATCTGATTCTGAGGGAAGGGTCTGGGCGCTCGCGTCCGACGACGAGAGGGCGTAATGTACAAGGTCATTCGCGGCAGGAGGTGTAGGACCGGCGAGGCGGAGGGCCCCGATATGGTGATAATTGTCGATCAGAGCAGGGACAACCAGGAGGTGTTCGCGTTCGACGCCGACAGCTTTTTGGTTCTGAATGGCGAACCCTGTCGGCTTTCCAGCGTCTCTGACGAAGATCTCCTACGGGAATTACACAAAAAAGGCAGGCTTCCGTAACCTCGCTTCTGAATCCGGCTGATGCCGTGCTGGTGGACCATGGTTTGGTTTTCCGTCCGCCCCGGGGAAAAGGGCTGAGGACCTACCGATGTCGTTACGCGATCGAGTCTGACTTGGCCCTGTTGCAGGCTTCGCACAGTAGCTCGATATTCCGCTCCGTATTGCTGCCGCCCTTCGAGAGTGGGATTATGTGGTCATACTCCAGCCGCTCTCTACTGCCACACTGTACACAGCGACCATTGTCACGCGCCCAAACCGCCCGACGAACCGCTGCCGGCATTCCCTGCCTCCCTCCGTTGCTCTCTGTCGATGGAGGTTGATCGCCCAGGGCTTGAGCAAGATCTTGAGCTAACGCAGCCTCCTCTTCCGCCAAGCGTGAATCAGCCAACGCCCGCCATTGTTCCGGTAGTAGCGGACGCCCACATTCCCAAACGACACCCTGGTACAGGGCGTATTCAAGTTCTGAACTCCTATCTTCACGCGTCAGCCTTATGGGCTCACTGGTAATCTGCGAGATCCCGACATCGTTTTCGGCTTCCCGAGAGAGACGTTGAGACCTCTCCTCAAGCAGCAACTGTGTTTGCGCGATACATGTTAGCAGCACCACACACCGCTCATCTACATCCTCCCTCAGCTGCTCATGAAACTTCGGTGGCATTGGCGCGAATCCTGCATTGTTACGGTAGTAGTCCAATTCGTCTAGGCGCTTGTTGATATAGGCGAGATTTGCGTCTCTCCACTCGTCAGGTGTGGGTCGTGTGGCACCGGAGCCCGCGGCTCCGTGGGTGGGAAGGTTCGTCAACTGCTCGGGGTGAGCGGAGGGGAACGTCTGACGAGACTGTGCATATCTTGCAGCCACTTCGGCCAGGACCGAGTTGTAGGCCTGCAGCTCTGTCCGGAGCTGACGCTGTTGGGCAATCCAAGCATCCGGTACCTCGCGCTTGATGGCTTCGGAGGAGACAAAGGAAGCTGCTAGGGAGCTGACCTTCAACGTCATCTCGACATCACGGTCAGACTCGGTCGTCTTACACTCAACGGTGGCCTTCCTGCTGAATCTCTTGACTTCCATCGGCTGTTGCTCAATGAAACGGTCTGCCAAAAGGGACCATTGGGTCGGCGCCAATTCGCGCGCGCATGACCAAACCGTGCCGCGATAAAGGGCGTAGGAACGGTCATCACGTGGGTCGGCAGAAGTGAGGGGAATCACGAGGCGGGAGAAGAAGGCAAAGAAATCACGGGTCGCCATTTCCTTTTCTAGCAGCGCTAATTGAGCCTTGGCTTCTGATAGCCTGTTTACGCGGGCGTAGTCGGCGAAGCGCCGAATGAGTGGGTCGGTAGGGATGGGGGAGGCATCAAGATCGGAATAGTCCAGTGTGCACCCATGAAGTGCTGCCTTGAGCCGCCCAGTGGCATACAGCAATCGAGCGACCGTCTCATCACTCCAAAAGGCTTGCTCTCCGACGGCGCGAAGGAGCTTCCCTTCCTTCTGAACCTGAGCGGGCAGACCGTCGGACTTGAGATTGATGCCTTCGGCCGCAACATCAAACCAGAAGGACACGACTTGGCGCTCTTCGTAATCCACAAGCAAGAAATGCGTCTTTACGGTTGGGTTCGTACTGATTCTCTCGATCATGGCTGTTATGGAAACCCGCCAGTCTAGCTTAGCGCATGGCCGGGCCGCTTCGCTTCCATCCTGAGGGAGATCCGGCTTGACACCGATAACCTAAACTCATATGTGGCATTGGGATACCGTCCTGCCTCACCGCCCTGCTACAATCGGGGTGCCGTGAAGGATCCGCTGGTCGCGCCTCTGGCTGCCATTGCTTCGGGCATCCTGCTTTCCCGCTTTGTAACGTTCCAGCAATCCGAGCTGCTCCTCGCCATCGCCGCCTTTCTGGTGCTCGGTGTGGTGGCTCTGCGTCGGAGCTCGCGCGTGCTGGCGGGCGCCTGCTGCTGCCTGGGACTCTTCTTCGCCGGAACGCTTACCGCCTTGGTTCACGCCCCCGGCCCTCCGCCGGAGCTCGATGCCGAAGGCCGCGAAATCGTCATCCTGGGCGGCTGCGTGGTGGAGCCTCCCGCCATTTCCGGCGAGCGCGAACGCTTTCTACTCGAACTGGAGCCGCGCGCCCGCGTGCAGGTCACTCTCTACACCAAGGCCAACGAGCGGCTCCCACCGTTGCGGTACGGCCAGAATATCGAGCTCGACGCGCGCGTGCGGAAACCGCGCAACTTCGGCAATCCCGGCGCGTTCGACTACTCCCGCTACCTGGCGCGCAAGGACATCTTCTGGACCGCATCCGGCGCCGCCAGCACAGTCCGCATCCTGCCTGGCCACTGCGGCTCGCCGTTTCAAAAAGCCGTGATGGACTTGCGCGCCCTGATCCTGGCGCGCATCGAGCGCCTCTACCCCGGCGACACCTACCGCAGCGGGATGATGCAAGCCCTCATGATTGGCCAGTCCTTCCAGCTCGAGCGAGTCTGGACCCAGTATTACCGCGAGACCGGCACCTT